>NZ_JAPMOU010000014.1 GCF_028858535.1 Spartinivicinus poritis | reverse complement strand
CAAACGCAAACGCAAACGCAAACGCAAACGCAAACGCAAACGCAAACGCAAACGCAAACGCAAACGCAAACGCAAACGCAAACTATAATATACTCGATGTACCTTATCTGTCAGGCAGTATTGATAATAATAAAATCCATTTACCGCCCTATCAAGCATGTTTTTTAGAAAAAAATACAGTAAATAATCATGGTGAAATATAATGGCTAGTATCACCTTACATAATATCTGTAAGCGTTATGGCAATGCCAATATTTCTAACAATATTAATCTGGATATAGCCGCTGGGGAGTTTGTCGTTTTTGTTGGGCCTTCCGGTTGTGGTAAGTCTACATTACTCCGAATGATTGCAGGGCTTGAAGACATTACATCGGGTGATTTATATATTGGCGAACAGCATGTCAATCAGATACCACCCAAAGATCGTCCTGTGGGCATGGTATTTCAGTCATATGCGTTATACCCACATATGACAGTAGCAGATAATATGGCTTTCGGTCTAAAGCTTGCCAAAGCCAATCAATCAGTTACTCAGAAAAAAGTCCGTCAAGTGGCTCAAGCCTTACAGCTTGACAATTTATTAGCCCGAAAGCCTAAAGATTTATCGGGCGGCCAACGCCAACGGGTCGCTATCGGTCGAACCATTGTGAGAGAACCAAAGGTTTTATTATTTGACGAGCCACTATCGAACTTAGATGCCTCATTACGAGTAAAAATGCGTATAGAGCTTTCTAAACTCCATAAACGGTTGGGGGCAACTATGATTTATGTCACCCACGATCAAGTAGAAGCCATGACGTTGGCTGATAAAATTGTGGTATTAGAAAATGGTAAAGTTTCTCAAGTAGGTAAGCCGTTAGAACTTTATCATTACCCTAATAATCAATTTGTTGCTGGATTTATTGGCTCGCCACAAATGAACTTTATTCCCTGCCAAGTCATCGAGTCATCACCAACAACTGTTGTAGTACAGTTTGCAGATAATAATAAAACGCTTAGTTTGCACCTGGATGGTACTCATATAAAAGCCGGTGAACATGCCATGCTTGGAATTCGCCCAGAACATATTTGCAATGCAGAAGAAGCAGATATTAGTTTCGTTTGCAAAGTCAATGTTATAGAACGCTTAGGTGATGAAACCATGGTTTATGGTGAACTACCAGGCTTAGTTGACGAGTTTATTATTAGAACCCATGGTAATGCCATCACCCAAGAAAATGACAATTATAACGTTGGCGTTAAAGCACAATGTTGCCATTTATTTAATCAACAAGGAGAAGCCTGTAAACGGCTTTATCAAGAGCCTAGTTTAGGGTACCCCTAATGCGAATGATTAAAAGCCATTCGCATTGGTGGTATAATATCCAAATTAAATTATTATTAGTGGACTATGCTAGTCAGTGACTAGGAATGGCTGGCTATCCAACATTTTTATTAAAGCCACCTCACCAACCAATGTTTTTACATTCTGTATAAAACAAGCCATCACCAGTCAAATGCAATATAAAATATATTAATTGCTGATAGTACTATTTATCCAATTTGTATATGCATATACACTTGTGAACACATCATATGAATTTGGCGTAGCACACCCTTTAACAAAACTTGCTAAACCGACAAGCTTATTTACACCATTATCATTATAAACTAATGGACCTCCACTATCACCAAAGCAAACCCCTGAAACAGGTGTAGATACTGAGCCTACACAAACTTGATTGCTGCTGGATATCAAACTATTTAGTGTATTATTTTCAGCTGCAGCTTTAAGTAAAATATTATGCCTTATCAAGTCATTCACTTCTTTTGTGAATAGTTGAATACTTTTAGATATTTTCACCTCTAACTCTGTAAGCTCATTTAGTTTGCTTACCTCACTTTTATCAGTTAGCTTTATTTTTTTATTAATTTTTAATTGGATTACAGCTAAATTTTTTAAATTATCTGTAAAGTGTGAAATAGTTTTTGGTATTTTCCACAAGCTTGTATTTACACCCACCTCACTAAATTTACTCTCTCGACAAATATTAGTCTCTTTAATAGCATAATTTATATTCTGCCTTACTGATGGCTTACTTGTTGTTTCATTAATTAAGTACGCCTCAACCCCTTCATAAGTAAACTTCTTAAACTCACTTTTATATTGAGTTACCCCCCAACCAGTAGCAGTGACTAATGAGTTACTATCCAGTTTTTTATCAATCAGCTGTATCCCCTCTTTTTGTGTTGCAGCCGATGTTAGCTTCAGCAAAGCAATATCATTATCTAACCATGCCATATCTTTTAGTGGAGAGTAAGTAGAATAATAATTGGGGTGAATAATAATTTTGCTTATTGATTTTATAGCTAAACTACCATATTTTTCTTCTCTATCAAGATCAAGAGGTCCAACAACAGCACTTATATTTTTTTTATCCATTTTCTCTACACAATGTGCAGCTGTAACAACCCAGCGGTTATTTAATAATACACCACCACAAAATTGATAGTCAGATATATTTTTATTGTTTTGACTTGCCTCTAACTTATCATAGTCTTTTAATAGTGCAACAACCCAGTCATGCTTCACTGTTGCTACTGTGCCATTTATACTTCTTTTTTTTCGTATATGCTCTGAAGCTACACTACTTGTGCTTACAACAATACCCAGCCCTATAATGGCCATTAAAACTTTTTTCACAATAGTACCCTTAAAATAATTATAAGTATGATAGTTAGTGTTGGTCTAAAATAATACCCACTCATTCATCTATTAGTGGTCGCGAGCAATTCTATAATAACAGATACGTTACTTTATTGTAACAGAACCAATTAAACGCCTTTAAGTTATGCATTAGCTATACATCAAGTTTTACTTACAAAGGACAATACCCGCAAAAAATATTAAAATTACAACTTACTATCCTCAAGTTGAAAAACAGAAGAAGACTCCCCCCAGAAGCCTATGATAAGCAACTGAGGTAAGATAATAATACTTTTTTTAAGGTATGTATAAATTGCATTCATGATGAGTACAATTAAAGTGATAGGACTTCCGTATTAAACTCATCCTTAATAATTTCTTGTGCTGGCAACCCTCTTCGTAGTTCATACATAGCTATAGATGCCGATACAGCTACATTTAAACTACCTACCGGCCCATATTGTGGAATTGTCACCACATGAGCACATTTTTTTATAAAGCTAGTAGGTAATCCATCTGCTTCATTTCCAACTATTAATGCTGTTTTTTCTGGAAACGTAAACTGATTTAACAGTGATGTCTGTTCAGCAATTTCAATAGCAACGGATGTATAACTATTCGCCATACACCACTCAAACACATCGTCAGGATTTGGCAAGTGAATAATTTCTGCCTGCTTTTCCAGCTTTCTTGAAAAAGATTGGCTACCTTTTTTAAATTGCCAGGGTAATTCATGGCCAATAAATACGATTTCATTACCACCATGAGCGATATGACTGCGAACTATCATCCCTACATTTTGGGGACTATTTAACGAATGAAGAACTGTGCAAAAATCAGACATTATTAATAATCTACATATAATCCAATGGTAATTCAGTTGTGTGTTTCATGGTTTCCATGACAAAACTGGCGCTTACGTCGTATAAATCGGCTTTAATTAACGCTTTATATAACTGGTCATAGCCTGCCATATCAGTAATTACAGCTTTGATTAAATAATCTAAATCACCACTAGTGCGGTATACCTCTAATACCTGAGGTAGGCTATTTACCACTTTGCGAAATTGCTCAGACCACTTTTCGTTGTGTTTATTTGTTCGCACAGCAATATAGGCAGTCAGTGGTAGATTAACTTGCTCTTGGCTCAGCAATGCAACCCGCCCTCGAATGACACCATCCTGTTCTAGCTTTTGAATTCGCCGCCAGCAGGCTGTTTTTGATAGTGCAACTCGTTCAGCTATCTCCCCTACTGACAAGCTGGCATCTTGTTGCAAGATTGCTAGTATTGCCTTATCAAACTTATCCATTGTTCACATATCACCCACACTAATAAAATAATTTTTCCATAATAAACCACTTAGGGAAATTTTATTCTATTGATAACCAATATCTATGGCAATTTAGCAACAATGTTCATGTCAATCAGAACTATAATGCATATACTAAGAATATAATGGAATGAAAGGGCAGTCTTATGCAGCACCTGATCGAGAGCATCCGCCAAGCCGTGATTGGTGAACATCACCCCATTGAAACCCCGTTTGGGCAAAAGCCTTTAGTCTACGCAGACTACACTGCTTCGGGACGTGCCTTGGATGTCATCGAGCAGTTTATCCAGTATCAAGTACTCCCCTACTACGCCAACACCCATACTGAAACTTCATTCACTGGCCGCCAAACGACAGCGCTTAGAGAACAGGCCAGACAAATCATCCGGCAGGCTGTTAATGGCCAGGAAGATGACCAGATTATTTTTTGTGGCTCAGGGGCAACCGCAGCCATCCACAAGTTGATTGATATTCTTAACTTACGCTTGCCTGCAGACCTGGATGAGCAATATCAGTTCAGCAAGCAAATTCCTGACGATAAACGCCCTGTCGTATTTATTGGTCCCTACGAACATCACTCTAATGAACTACCCTGGCGCGAAAGTATTGCTGAGCTAGTCTCCATTCCACTTGATGAGGATGGTCAAATAGACTTGGGCGCTTTGACAGCTGCACTGGAAACATATGCTCACCGCCCGTTAAAGATAGGTAGCTTTTCTGCTGCCTCTAATGTAACGGGTATTAAATCAGACGTTGATGCAATTTCACGCTTATTACATAAATATAATGCCTATAGCTTTTGGGATTATGCAGCAGCAGCGCCTTATGTTTCGATTGATATGACTGGCGAACAAAATGAGCATGGCGATAGCAGTAAAGATGCTGTTTTTATCTCCCCCCATAAATTCATTGGTGGTCCTGGTACGCCTGGTATTTTAATCGTTAAAAAGCATTTACTTACCAATCGTGTGCCTGCTGTACCTGGAGGCGGAACCGTTGTTTATGTCACCCCCGAAGACCATCGCTTTATCGAAAACCCTGAGCGACGAGAGGAAGGTGGCACCCCCGCCATTATTGAGTCAATTCGTGCAGGCTTAGTTTTCAAGCTACAACAAACCATCGGCACCGAGACCATTGAGCAGCGGGAACACCAGTTTGTTCGGCAAGCGATTCAACGTTGGCAACAACATGAGGCTATTGAGATATTGGGTAATCCGGATGCCTCTCGCTTATCCATTATTTCTTTACAGATTAAGTGGCAAGAAAAATACTTGCATTATGGGTTTGTTGTTGCCCTCTTAAATGACTTATTTGGTATCCAGGCTCGTGGTGGTTGCTCTTGTGCAGGGCCTTATGGCCACTCATTACTGGGTATGGATATGTCATATAGTAAAGCCTTGGAAGCTGAGTTATTAAATGACCAAATGATTTTACGCCCAGGCTGGGTGAGGCTTAACTTTAATTATTTTATTGAACAAACTACTTTTGAGTATCTCGTTCGAGCCATTGAACTCATTGCCACTCATGGTTGGCGACTGCTGCCTTATTATCAGTTTGACTGCCAGTCTGGTGTTTGGTTATACCAAGGCCAAAAACCCAAGCTAGCCGTAACACTAGACACTCTGGATTTTACTAAAACTTCATCTAAATCAGGCCAAGTATACTGTCCAACTACCTTAAAAGATTGCTTAGCGACAGCAGAAATAGAACTAACCAACCCATCCAGAGACGCAAAGCAATACACAATCAAGCTACCGCCTAGCGCTGAAAAGTTACGCTGGTTTGCCCTACCCCAAGATAAAGCTCAACAAACAATTAAGGACTAACTGTGGCACTTGTCATTTCAGTGGGTATTTTAGTTGGATTAATGCTTGGCCTAACAGGGGCAGGTGGCTCTATTTTCGCTGTGCCTCTGCTTATTCTGCTGCTCAACTTCTCCCCTAATGATGCGATGGGGGTTGCTTTAGGAACTGTCAGTATCAGTGCCATTGTCGGTATTCTGGCCAGACTGCATCATCAACAAATTGCCTGGAAGCCTGCTATTGTCCTGATCATCTCTGGTACCGCTTTAGCACCTATTGGTCGCTGGCTTGGTAGTTTAATAGACCAGCGGCTTTTATTAGTTGGATTCATCTTACTAGCCAGTTATATCGCTATCCGCATGTGGCAATTATCAGGAGCTGCTGTTACTAACCTAGCAGCAAAACCAGAGCCTATTAACTGCACTGCAACCAAACATTCCCCATTACTTTGGCTGGCAGGTGCAGTTGCAGGGCTTTTATCCGGATTATTTGGAGTAGGTGGTGGCTTTTTGAACGTACCGATTCTTACCCTTCTGACGGGCATTAGCATGAAGCGTGCAGTAGATACATCACTACTGGTTATAGCATTAGTCAGTACTACAGGCTTTATATTCCATGTTAACTGGGTTGCAGAGGTACCTACAGAATTACTAATCGTCGTTACCATTGGCAGCGTAATTGGCATTCTCATGGGTACTTTCTTAACCCGGCATATTGCCAGCTACCAGTTACAAAAGTTATTTGCTGTATCGGTTCTTGGACTGATGGCGCTTTCTGTTCCCAAAGTATTAAGCTAAAAGAAAGGAGCAAAACATGTTATTTCGTCAACTATTCGATGAAGCAACCTGGACCTATACATACTTGCTAGCCGAACAGGAAGGTGGTCACGCCTTACTCATTGACCCTGTAAGGGAAAAAGTTCCGCAATACCAACAGCTTATCAGTGAGCTAGGCTTGCAGCTGGCATACGCAATTGATACCCATGTCCATGCCGATCATATTACCGCTTTGGGCAAACTACGAGAGCTATATGGTTGTGAGACCATCTTTGGGGAAAGAACTCAAGCCCAGTGCGCCAGTCGTATGGTTAAAGACGGTGAAGTTATTTCCCTTGGTAACCTGCACCTAAAAACAATTTACACCCCAGGCCACACTGACGACTCTTACTGTTTTTTATTAATCAATGAAATACCACAGCTGTTATTTACAGGTGATACCCTATTAATCAGAGGAACAGGGCGAACTGACTTTCAGCATGGTGATGCTTACCAACAATATGAAAGCTTGTTTAATAAACTGCTTAAGCTACCTGACACAACCCTGGTTTACCCAGGCCATGATTACAAAGGCATGACAGTAAGTACCATCGGGGAAGAAAAACGGTTTAACCCACGCTTGCAGGTAAACAATGCCAAGGAGTACTGTGAAATCATGGACAACCTAAACCTACCTAACCCTAAATTAATGGATGTTGCAGTCCCTGCTAATTTAGGTTGCGGTCTATAGTTCTCTTTTTATTAGGTTTTAGGTGTATCGTCCGTTAGTGGTTGACTGCATTGCCATACAAGGCAGAAGATGTGTGGTCTAGTGATCAACTAACAATATAATGATGAGAAATAAGTAAAAAACATTGACTTGTCAATAGGGTTGTTTATAATTCACTCAGCTTGAAAGTACGGCGTTAATTTATGTTCAATTTTCACGATGTTCCTTTTGTAGTGCCTCGTTAGTTTGTCATAAGTCACACCTAAATTTCTCTGCTACACTGTCTTACACCTCTCTCCTAGTGGGTAAGGTTTAAGAAATTAGATTAATTTAATTGTTTAAAGAAAGATCCAAATTATGTCTGATAGAAAAAACGGCACTGTAAAATGGTTTAACGAATCTAAAGGCTTTGGTTTCCTAGAGCAGCAATCTGGTCCAGACGTCTTTGTTCACTACAGTGCAATTCAATCTCAAGGCTTTAAGTCTTTGACTGAAGGCCAACAAGTTGAATTTACTGTCACGCAAGGCCCTAAAGGCCCACAAGCAGAGAACGTAGTTCCTTTATAAGCCACTCTTATAATTGATACTTCTGTTCAGGACAGTGCTTAACTTAAGCGCTGTCCGCGCACTTCATATCATTTACCTCTCAATACCCCTTTTACATTCCTTCTAAGCAAGCACTTTTAAAAGCCACATCAACTTTCTGACCTTCTATTCGACTTTTTTGCTTTCCATCAATCTGCTCCCCATAAAAAAAGCCAGCAACAACTGTGCTGACTTTTCATCCAAGGTTAACCGACCTTACTTTTTATTCAAGCCATTATGTAACGACTTTAGTAACGTCGACTCCTGATCATCTTGACCTAAGTGCCAAAACATCACACCAGCTAACTTCTCTTGTTTGATGTAATCCGTTTTATACTTCATTGATTCCTTATCATCATAGGTAACGAATAGGTTATGCTTGGCATTATGTAGCCAAGGGGCTTTGGCTTCAGAATGGAAATGACGTTTATAGCCAAAGCCACCAGCTAACATTTTTTTAATATCAGCATAAGTGGCTATACGCGGCTCATTACGCTCAACACACTTGTCACAACCGACTAACCAAGTTGGATCACCACGGTAGGGATCACCTTTTTGGGTGTTAAAGGTTTGGTATAGCCCATAGTTATCAGTACCTGCTTTTCTAAATGCTCGCCCATAAAAAGGGACACCCATTACTAGCTTATTGCGTGGTACTTTCATAATTAAATGCTGTTTAACAGCCGCATCAGCCGTTAAAGCAAATGGGCTTGGAAATAGCTTTGTAATCTCTTCCCAGGACTTTGGCGGATTAAACTGTACTTCACGTAATGCATTATAAAATTTCGGTTCATCCTTCGCGCCATATAAATGAGCATGGAAATTGGTTTTAGTCACCCCCTGCCAAGGTCCATTAAAATCATAGGTCATAAGGTTAATGTAGTCTAATGGCTCAACCACCTTATCCAATAGATGATAGTAGCGAGACATAAAGAAAGCACCACCTGCACCTGCAATGGTTAGCTGATAGTCAGATTGACTCGTTTTTTCTGCCTGATTGATTTGTGTACGAAATTCCTTCAGCAATGCCACAAAATTGTTAGCATCCTGCTTCCTCGGATATTCCCAATCTAAATCAACCCCATCAAATCCATGCTTTTTCATAAAAGCAATACAGGATCTGGCAAACTCAGTTCTTGCTGCCGGGGTACTCGCTGCATCTCTAAACCGGTTAGCGGTTGGGCTGGCATCATTGGAAAAAGCCCAGCCTCCTACTGAAAACATCAGCTTCAAGTTTGCATTGTATTGCTTCAAGTTGGTCAGTAACTGAAATACCTCAGCTGACTTTTGCTCATTAGCTCCTTTTAATAAGTCACACTGACCTTTGTCGTTAATACCAATAAATGCATAGTTAATATGGGTAAGCATTTTGGCTTTTTCCGGTGAAATATTACTCACAGGAAAATCAACAGCAGGATATTTATTAATTTCATCTGGCCCCAACATGTAGTAACCAATCACTGCATACTTACCACTCGTGTTGGGTGACCCATCATCAGGATTCGGCTTATCCGGATCTGGTTTATTTGGATCTGGCTGTCCTGGGTCAGGATTAGGTTTATCGGGATCAGGACTGCCATCTACTCGCTTCCATGGGCCCCATTGATCTTTTCCTGGCTCATCACCGCGAGTCCACCATTTCGCTTCATAAACAACCTGATTATGTTTAACTCGATTACCTTTGATATAAGTAGCTGTAGCATTCCAGTCTTTTATATCTCCCGTATCTGGCTTATCAGAATCATCGGGATCGGGTACTGGGCTTGGCTTATCGTTGTCATCTGGTTTGTCATTATCATCAGGAGTTGGCTTTGGTTTATCATCACCAGGTTGATCCGCTAGCAATTTCCATGGTCCCCATTGCCCCTTTCCAGGTTGATCACCCCGAGTCCACCATTTAGCCTGATAGTGTTTACCTTGATAGTGTACCTTATCACCCGAGGTATACACTTTAGAAGCATTCCACTCTGCTATACCATCACCATCTGGATCAGGCGTTGGAGGCTTAGGCTTATCATTATCACCAGGATCAGGAGTGGGTGGATTAGGTTTGTCATCACCTGGATCATCAGGGGTTGGTTTAGGCGGCTTCGGTTTATCTGGGTCAGGTTTAGGCGGCACAGGTGGTTTTCCATCTGAATTTAAACCTTCATGCATCGCATTGAGAATTTGCCCATTATCTGCGTCAATTTCCCAAGCAAACAACCCTTTCAGCTGTTTGCTTAATGCATAAGCGCCTTTTGCTTTAACTGAACGGGGGTTATCATAGGTAATTAAGGTACCTTTTTCAGCATTCCACACATAAGGTGCTTGTGCTTTTTCATCATAATAATATTTAAAACCGTTGATGCCCCGGCCATTAACTCCACCTAAGTAGTATTTTTCAATCCCTTTATAATCAATTACTCCATTTTCCCACGTACCTTGCTGGGTATTTTTAGGTAGCGGCCCCCCCCCTTTACCGGCAAATGGATTATTAGGAAGACCACCAGCTACGCCTTTCCAACCTCGGCCATACATGGCAACACCCATGACAATTTTATCTGAGGGGAAACCAGCCTTAATAATATTATTAACCGCATCATGACCATTGTATTGCGGTACTTTTTCATGGTCAGCCGCATAAATGCCTGCATGGTGCCCCAGTGTATTGTCCCAGCCGCCATAAAAGTCGTAGGTCATGGCAAATACGTAGTCCATATACTGAGAAACCTGAGAGTAATCAATACTGGCTATTTTTTTAGGCCCTGCCGATACTGCTGCTGTTAATAAATATTGACGCCCCGTTTGCTGGCTTAAATTATCCAAAGCTGCTCGCAGCTCTTGCATCAGTGCCGTAAAGCCCTGTTTATCTTCTGGTTTACCTAAGTCAGGGTTAGCGCCGGGTTGGCCTGGGAATTCCCAATCAATATCCAAACCATCAAAAAAATCATACTTCTTGATAAAGTCCACTGCAGACTGAACAAATTTAGCACGCTTTTGTGGGTCGTTAGCTAAATAATAAAAGGGATCTGATAATGTCCATCCACCGAGTGAAGGCAGTATTTTAATATGAGGATTTGCAGCTTTCATTTTGGCTAACTGATTAAAGTTACCTTTAATCGGCTGATCCCATTTATCACCAGGGTAGCTTTTTTCTAAAGCGGCAAATCGATCATGAATAGTAACGGTATAGTCTTCTTGATCACTACACTCACGTTGTAATGCACTATACCCTTGGGGATTGGCTTTTTTTAGTGACTCATTAGGGCCACAAACTGCAATAAAACCATATAATACATGAGTGAGCTTTTCTGCTGGTATATCTTTTACATGAAAGTTGCGTCCATATATACCCCATTCTACAAAATAGGCAGCAACAACTTTATCATCAGCAAGATTGTTACCACCCACAGGGGTCGCAAAAGATGCTTCAGCTAAAGACAGACCTAAACCAAGCGTTATACTTAAACTTAGAGTCTTAGGCAGCAGATGTCGGAAAGACCGTCTGTTCATTTATGCCTCCACAGGCTTAAAAGCGTAATGTATGTAAACAAAATAACGTGTTGTATCAGCTTAAGTAGTTTCAAACTTACTGCTTAGCAGTCAGTAAAAATTAGGATTAAAAAGCGCTCAGATAAACGTAATGACAAGCACTAAGCCAGCTTTTAATATTTCATAAAATGAGAGGGTTAAATAATTACAACTGACAACATAGTGTTTTTAACACATCTCAACCTAAGCATTTCAAAATTTATTTAAGCAATAATTAAAAAAAACAGGATAAAGACTTAAAAAATGATGAAACGTTGCTGTCATAAGTCGCCTTTATACACGAAACAAAGCGACACGCACACACAGCGAAAGATATTTAAGCAAGACTTCCTACAATTCAACCCTAATATTTAGGGGCAACAACAAGGCTTAAAAATTATTCGAAAAGAGTATAATTTCTGCTAAACCCACTTAAGCCTATTATTGCAACTCACATCTATTTTAAGCGTAGCAAAAGAATATAAAATACCACCAATACAGTTCACATATTTCTGTGAATAATAAACGACAAAAGTAGTAAATATTTAAAATGGTGAACTCAAACAACACCAATTAAGGTCCAAATGCCAAACATTATTAAAATAATTCAGCGCATCTCAGCAACCAAGAGATTACGCTATTTGACCAACAACCGCTGTTCAGACCAATTCAAAAAAAGCATAACCATAAAACAATTAAAAAAGAAGTGGTTAACTTATTTTATGAAGAGATAACGAGTGCCCCAATACTGAGCTTTCATTAAAGCCATTTATTCCCAGAAAAGCGCTTTTACTAGGATATAGGGACTACCTCAAGAAAAAGAAGATAACTAAAGAATAAAGAAACAAACAGGTTAATGATCAGTCATTTTGTAAAACATTAAAGGCTAAACCATTAACAAGCTCCCTTACTTAGTTAGGGGCAGCACTCGTGATTGAATTTATAATAATCTCAACCTTGCGCCCTTTTGGTTGAGTAGAAGGCTGAGGCGTCAGCATCAGCTGTAGAGGAAAAGCAGTTTTTTTATCTAAAGCGGCTGGTAAATATTGTTGTGACAGGGTTATAAGCCCTCGTTGACTATGGCCTTTTTTAGTTTCAAACAGCACACCATTTTGATTCCAGTTAATACTGTGTGTTAACCGGCTGGCTTGCCAATTATATACACTCTGTTTACTCTCTACTTGCGCTTTCTGCTGCAGCCAATAATGGGTGATTACACCATTTGTAGTATCTTGGCAGTTACTCGCACAGCGCATAGTAAAACCAAGCCCACTGTTTTTGTCCTGGTTTTGCAGACTAACAGAAAACTGGCCATTAGCGAGTAAATTACTGGCTTGTGCAACTGTTTTAATTTGCAACTGGCCAGACGAAAAATTATCAACCGACTCTATACCTGCAGCTAGCCATTGGCCATTCTGATACTCTAATACCAAATGCAACCGTCCACGCTGGTCTACAAAAACATTCTCTGGTGCCCAACGCCCTCCCTTCACGGAGCCTTGCTTTATTCGCCATTTGCTGCCAGCAAAAACCAGTTTATTATTTTCTGCGTATTCTACATGAACCCTGGCAGACTCATGATGGCTCAGATTTAATTTAGTCGATGACAATGTGGCACGGTAAATCTTACCTTGGTAAATATAATCACTGGCGGTCAGCCAGTATTCACCTGGCTCAACATTTGTCAGGCTATCCTGGCCAACTGACAGCTTTCGCGTTACTGGCTCACCACCTGAGACAGGGTGTAAAGTCAGTGTTGCTTTTGCTCCAAAAGGCAAGCCCGTCACCTGAGTCGCAACCGCCAGCTCTCCTGTCGGCTGTAAAGACTGCTGAAACGTTAAATTGAACTGCTGTACTGCTTCTTTGCTAGCAGTAAACTCAAAGGGCTTTTCAGCACTGGCACTGGGCTTATATTGAAAAGGCCAACGCTTGACGGGGTTAAACCATAACCGATAACGATGACCTACCACCAGGTTATTCAACTGTTGGGTTTTCGCCCACTGCAACTGCAGTTGCTTAGGGTGCTCACCGTGAGTAACGTCTTGAATATAAGCGGTGAGTGAATCTGAGCGATCAACTACTTCTGCTGGAGTAACCAGTTGCATAGCGGTGGTATAGACAGGCTCATCATATTTAATTTTGACAACTGCGGCAGACTTTCTATTGGATAAGCGAATAGACTGCTTAGCCATGCCTGGAAAGTCCCCTACCTGTTCCGTATGGACGGTATATTCACCATAAGGTAATTGGTCGAGAATAAATTTCTGCCCCCAGTCAACCGCAACCCGCTTTTCAAAGTCACCAACGCCTTTCACTGTGACAACAGCCGGCATCCCTTTCACTTCAGGCCCAGGAGCTTTAGGTGCCCTGAATAGAAGCTGGCCATGTTGGTAACTTACCTGCTGGTCTTTATCTGATAAAAAGATGGTTGCTTTTGCTGATGACTGGCCTAGCTTTGCTTTTGATTCAAACTTCAACATCAAAGATAGAGTGGAGCCTGGATGCAACTCTGTTTGCAGCTTTTGGTTTTCACTAAATGCCAGCACCAGTTGATTGTTGTACTGCCCACCAATTCTTTCTGAAACCAACACACGGCGATCAGGCATTGAAATAGGGAAAAAACTGCCTGACACTTCAATAACCCGATAAGGCGTAGCAAATTCAATTAAAGCATTAGTTAAATCAACCGTTTGTTTAGATTGGTTAGTAATTAATAGACGACCTGTTGCTTGTGTCTCTCCGAGATGCTGAATAGAAATCACAGAAGCATGAAGACCAGAAGCAACAGCACCAGGCTTTTCTGCAACTGTTGCTGCTAGCGCAGATGCTGCACCTAGCGAAATAACAGCTGTTGTTAAGCTTAGCCAAGCTTCAGTGTTCAACGATCATCTCCTAATACAAACGTTTATCTTTAATGGCATTTGCAGCTTATACCAATACTAACAAGCATCAACACAGTTAATGATAAAACGACTCAAACCTTAAATATCTTGTCGTCTTAAATTTGTCAGATGTTTGTTACAAGCTTTTGTTTAACAAGCTTCCGGTATAAACTTTTGATTACAAAGGATTCTACTACAATTACCTACTAAGAAATACGGCATACTTCGAGAATTAAGCAGAACAACACTAAAGGGTACCTCTAATAATTGTTTGCTGTCTCTGGCCTTCTGGTAAATTCGCAATCAAGGCGTTGGTTTGAAGGCATGCTGGTGGCCTGTCGAAAAGCAACAACACCGAGTGTCGGTTTACCAGAAGGCTACGATTCATTTAGTTAACCTCACTAAATGAATCGCGAGTAATATTATGAGTACCCTGCTGCTGTACAATAATAGTATCCTCTATTCGAACACCACCATATGGCTTAAGAACGTCAACCACTGACCAATTGATGAGTTTTTTCTGCACAGACGAGAGCTGATCTAATAATAAATCAATAAAGTAAATACCAGGCTCAATGGTAAATGCCATCCTTTCTGTAATGGGCCTTTGTAGCCTTAAAAATGGATAGTCAGGATGTGCGTTAAGCAAAGTACCTTGTTCATCCTGTTGCCAGCCACCCACATCATGGGTTTGCAGGCCAATCAAGTGACCCAATCCATGAGGAAAAAAGCTACGAGTCAATTGCTGTTCATAACAGGCATCAGCTGTGGTATTGACTATCTCCAACTCAGTTAAGATAGTGGCAATTCGCTGGTGCATTTGGTCATGCAAAGCCGCATAATCCATCCCTGTTTTGATCTGTTGAATTATCCATTGTTGAGCTTGATCTAGCTTTTCAACTAACTGATTAAACAGCCCAGACTCTACCGCACTTGTTGTACGAGTAATATCGGCTATATAGCCTGAAAAACTAGCACCAGCATCCACTAACAAAGATAAATGCTGTTTAGGCGGTATGGACTGATAGTGGTCATAATGCAAAACTGCACCATGCTCATTTAACGCCACAATATTATTATAAGGTGCATGAGCTTCTTGATGGCCACAAGCTTTTAAAAAGTCCAGATGAATGTCCAGCTCTGACTGCTGCTGTTGAAATGCAGCAATTGCAGCATTATGCCCTTTCATAGCAATCTGGTTGGCCAGAATCAAACATTGCTGCTCATAGTCAGTTTTATATGCTCGATGGTAACTCAGATAATTCACTAACTTGCCAGGATTAACCTGCCCTATCCCCCAATCAGCAGCTAACGGGGCTTCTTCACCAAGAAAAGCAAACTGCTCTAGGTTAGCGGGCAACACATTTTTAAGTGTTTCAACTTTATTAATAATCGTTAAATTAAAGCTATCAACCCAATAACCTGCTGGTGGCTCAGGTGTTACATGCCAAAAATCCTGAGGCATAAAGTAAACAAGCTGTGGCTTTTCAGCTGGTTTAATGATCACAGCGGACTGAGGCAAGTTGGGTAGTGGCACCCACCACTTAAAAAAAGGATTAGCTTTAAATGGATAATAGGTATCATCCAAAAATGCCGACTTGGGTTTTCCAGAAAAAATAACCACTCCCTCAACATTGGCTAATGTCATGGCTTTTTCAAATAATTGGCTAACCCTGTCAATATGATTCGCATAAAGCTGCTGCCAATTCATTCTTATTTCACTCATTTTATTGGTCTCAATTTTTTATTTTTGTAATTACTTGGTAAATTGCCTTACATAACAACTGACAGTCTTCCTGTTCCATTACATAAGGCGGCATAATATAAATCAGTTTACCGAAAGGACGAACCCAAACACCTTCATTAACAAACAAAGGCTGGATAGTTTTCATATCAACGGACTGCTTCAGTTCTACTACACCTATAGCACCTAATACTCTTACATCAGCCACATTTGCAAGTTCACGGCAAGGGGCTAAACAAGCTTCCATCGTGATAGATAATTGTTCCACTTGCGCTTTCCAATGTCCCGCTTGTAATAGCTCCAAACTTGCTGATGCAACAGAGCAAGCTAATGGATTTGCCATAAAAGTTGGGCCATGCATCAACACCCCCTGATTAGAGATAGTATGCGCCACCTGCTGGGTACATAAAGTAGCAGCCAAGGTCATATACCCCCCCGTCAGCGCCTTACCCACACACATAATATCAGGGCTGATATCTGCATACTCACAAGCGAATAACTTACCCGTTCGGCCAAACCCTGTCGCAATTTCATCCAGTATTAATAACACTTGATAATCATCACAAAGCTCTCTGATCCGCTTTAAATAAATGGGCGAATAAAAGCGCATTCCCCCTGCATTCTGTACAATAGGCTCTAAAATAACCGCCGCAATCTCCTGATGGTGCTTATCCAAAGCCGCTTTAAACTCAGCTATATAATCTTCTTGCCAGTCTTCATGAAAACCACACTGCGGTGCTTCAACAAAAACATTATTAAGTAACACCCCCGCAAAGACTTCATGCATACCTTCAGGGTCACAGACAGACATAGGAGCGAAGGTATCACCGTGATAGCCTTTTTTGACGGTTAGCAATCTTTTTTTAGCTGGTTTGCCGGCAGCTACCCAGTATTGAATCGCCATTTTGATAGCTACTTCTACAGATACCGAGCCAGAGTCGGCGAAAAAGACTTGCTGGAGAGATTCAGGGGTAACTGCCAACAGCTGTCTTGCAAGGCGAATAGCCGGCTGATGCGTAATCCCTCCAAACATAACATGAGCCATTTTCCCCAACTGCTGCTGGAGGGCTTCATTTAACCCTGAGTGGTTATAGCCATGAATAGCTGACCACCAGGAGGCCATGCCATCAATTAGCTGACGCCCGTCAGCCAAGGTGAGCCGAACCCCATCAGCGCTAGTAACAGGGTACATTTCATAGCAGTTAGTTATTGAGGTATACGGATGCCAGATATGCTGGCGATCAAACTCCAGGTCTTCAACTGTGATGGTATCAGCCATACAACATGCTCTCAGTAAAAGTGACTAGTGCTGCATTATATTAGAGTGCAACACTAGTTTTTCACAAAATGGCGATGTCTGCATTACAGCAGTACAATAGACACAAAAGTGTTCCCTGAGAAGGAAGTAAAATGCCTGCTTTATTTGTTAAGCAACTAACTGTTATCGACTTTTCCTACTACTGCGCTACTCGCGGTCTGGTTGGTGAAAGCTGGCTGGTAGATGTTATCCTTGATGGCCAACTCAATGAAGAAGGAATGGTGTTTGATTTTGGTCAGGTAAAAAAGACCATTAAACAAACAATTGATGATTTTGTAGACCATAAGCTATTGGTGCCAGGTACTCACCCAGCGATCAATATTGCCGCAGAACATGGACGGATGAATGTTACCCTGTCAACAGAAAACCGCGGCAAAATTATTTGTGATGCGCCAAGCAGTGCCATTATCACCATTGATGCCAGTGAAATATCTCCCTCAACGATAACACCTGTGATCGAACAGCATTTAAAACAGGTATTACCTGATAATGTTGAAAATATTACTTTAAAATTATATCCAGAGATAATTAATGGCTCATTTTATCATTACAGTCATGGTTTGAAAAAACACAAAGGGTGTTGTCAACGGATCGCCCATGGACACCGTTCTGCTATTAATATATATCGTAATGGCGAACCAGACCCGCTACTCGAAGCAGATTATGCTAACCAATTTCGTGATATTTATATTGGAACAAAAGAAGACATCACTGGCGAGTTTATTGATAATGATATGGCTTATTTTAAATTTGCCTACACAGCCCAACAGGGCTATTTTGAGCTAGTGATCAGTCAACCCCATTGTTATCTAATTGACTCAGATAGCACTGTTGAACTCATTGCTCAACATATTGCAAACACAATTAAAACAGCCTATCCAAATGATAAAATTACTGTTAATGCCTTTGAAGGCTTTAAAAAAGGTGCTATAGCAGAACTTTAATATTCTGCAACTAAAATAGTCATTTTAATTTTTAATTAACCCATGGACTGTTAATGTTTATACTTTCCAGGTATACATTAGCAGGCCTAATATTCACAGCATTTATCACCCAATCAAAAAAAACTATTTATTTCCATCCCGAATAAAAAACATTTTTGACGAATATTAAAACATTTCTCATACTGGTAGGGTAAAAGCACTTATAGACCTTATAACCTGGGGAAGTCAATTTGGCTATAGCTAAACAGAACAGGTTATCAGTCAAACTGTTGCGGGTCGTTTTACTGTCCGCATGCTTGGTTGGACTTGTATTAAGTTTTGCTCAAATTGTATATGACGCCTATAGCGCCGATGAAACCATCGATACCTCTGCCTATGCGATGCTCGCTATGGTCAGAGACCCCGCTATTCAGGCGGTATACAGCTTAGACAAGGAAATGGCTTCTCAAGTGGTTGAAGGCTTATTTGAGAACAATTCTATTCGCTATGCCGCCATTGGCCACCCAGATGAACCCATGCTGGCTGAAAAAAGCCGCCCTCTTATAGACACCCCTTATCGCTGGCTAACTGACAAAATTTTTAATCAAGAACGTACTTATAAAGTGAACTTGTTTGGTCGGCTTCCTTACAGTGAGTATTACGGTGACTTGGTAATTACGATTGATACCGCACGGAGCGGCTCAGAATTTGTCAATCGATCAATTATTATCTTTACCTCTGGCTTATTACGAGCCATTGCTATGGCCACGGTACTCTATTTAATTTATACCTGGCTACTCACCAAACCCCTAACCCGCATTATTGACAACTTATCAAGAATTAACCCTGACCAGCCTGGCCAAAAAAAAATTCCTATGCTGCCAGGCAATGAAAACAACGAGCTCGGCCTATGGATTCGAACGGCGAACCAACTGTTGGACTCCATTGACCGTAATAATACCAAGCGGCAAAAAGCTGAAGCCCATGTGCTCCGGCTAGCCCAATACGACTTTTTAACCGGTTTGCCTAATCGAGTCATGTTACAAAAAGAATTACAACAAATTCTTCAAGAAGCCAGTGCTCGTAACAAGTCAGTCGCTGTTCTCTGTTGTGGTATTGATGATTTCAAGGGTGTCAATGAGCAATTTACCTATAAAGTGGGTGACCATATTCTTATGGCGCTTGCCGATCGACTGAGAAATCAACACCATAAAGTTAAAGCAGTCGGACGATTAGGAGGAGACCAGTTTGCCATTATCCAGGATGAAATTGACCAACCCTATGAAGCAGCTGAATTAGCCCAACAAGTGCTTAGCGACTTAGAAGAACCCTTTGTCATCAATAATATTCCTATCTCCATTCGCTCAACGATGGGAATCACCCTTTATCCAGAAGATGGTAATAACCCTGAAAAGCTACTGCAAAAAGCCGAACAAACCATGACGCTGGCAAAAACCCGTAGCCAAAATCGTTTTCAATTTTATATTGCTAGTGTTGACACAGAAATGCGGGTGCGTCGCCAGCTTGAAAAAGACCTGCAAAGAGCGCTGGAAAACGAAGAGCTCCATCTTGTTTACCAGCCACAAGTTTCTTATTTAACTGGGCGAGTTGCTGGTGCAGAGGCCTTAATTCGCTGGATTCACCCAGACAAAGGGTTTATTTCCCCAGACCTGTTTATCCCCCTAGCAGAGAAAAGCAACACCATCATCGATATTGGTGAATGGGTGCTCAACCAAGCCTGTCACCAATTAAATAACTGGCACCAACAAGGGTTTGAAGACTTTCGTATCGCCGTTAACCTGTCTGCTGTACAGCTTCGTCATGAGAAAATTGAATCCTTAATTGCAGATACTATTCAAAAGAATAATATTCCTCCCCACTGCCTAGAGCTGGAGGTGACTGAAACGGGTATTATGGAAGACCTGTCTATGGCTGCTGCTAAACTAAACAGTATCAAACGGTCAGGCGTGATGATCGCCATCGATGATTTTGGAACTGGCTACTCCTCGCTCAGCTATCTAAAGAAACTCCCCTTCGACAAAATCAAGATTGATAAAAGCTTTGTTCAAGATGTATTGGAAGACGAAGAAAACGCTACTATTGTTAGGGCCATAATTCAGTTAAGTAAAAGCTTAAATTTAAGTGTAATTGCAGAAGGTGTAGAAACGGTTGAGCAAGAAGCCTACATCATAGAACAAGGTTGTCAGGAAGGTCAGGGTTATTATTACAGCAAACCCGTTTCTGAAGAGCAGTTTCAACAATTCATAAAAAAAAACTACAAAGCAGCTTAGCCCACATTGAAGCCAGCCCCCGTTAGACTTTTTTTACTAAAAATACCTTGCCAGTAACACGCTTAGAAATAAACAACACCTTATTTATTATCCAATAAAATATTGTTAACCAGCCATAGTAAAGTCACTTGTCACTTTTAAACGATAAACATTATCATTATACTCTCCACTCTTATTACTAAGATAAGCGTTAGGAGTGGATGTCAATGCAATCAACAGGTTTTACCCGAAATTTATTCGCTTGTGCTTTTGCCAGTATGGCTCTGGTTAGTTACGCAGGTGCTGAACAAACTCAGACAACTGCTGTATCAACTGTCTCCTCATCAGCGGTAGCTAGCACTCAAGTAACGCCAGCTGCTGTGGTTAAGCATTATGCAGATATCGCCTATGCTAACTATTCAGATGGTTTAACGACAGCTAAAGCGTTACAAAAAGCCGTTGAGACATTCCTTCAAGCTCCTACTGAAGCCAATTTAGCTAAAGCCAAAGAAGCCTGGATTGCAGCAAGAGTTCCTTACCAGCAAACTGAAGTATTTCGTTTTGGTAATGCCATTGTTGACGACTGGGAAGGCCAAGTAAATGCATGGCCACTAGATGAAGGCTTAATTGATTATGTTGATGCCAGCTATGAGCACGAATTAGGCAACGAAGGCGCCAAAGCCAATATCATTGCTAACGCTACCCTGAAGATAGGTAATAATTCATTAGATGTAAGTAAATTAACACCAAAACTATTGGCCGACTTAAATGAGCTAGGTGGTTCAGAAGCTAACGTGGCTAGTGGTTACCACGCCATTGAATTTTTACTATGGGGCCAGGATTTAAACGGCACTAACCCTGGTGCAGGTAAACGCCCCGCCACTGATTATACAGCAGGTAAAGCTTGTACCAACGGAAATTGTGAACGCCGTGCAGCTTACCTGAAAGCAGCTGCCGAGCTATTGGTCAATGATTTAGACGAAATGGTTAAACAGTGGTCACCAACTGTCGCTAATAATTACCGCCAACAGCTACTGAATGAGAAACCAGAAGATGGCTTACGTAAAATGCTGTTTGGAATGGGCAGTTTAGCATTAGGAGAATTAGCCGGCGAAAGAATCAAAGTGGCTTTGGAAGCTAACTCACCAGAAGATGAACACGACTGTTTCAGTGATAATACGCATTACTCTCACTATTACAATGGTAAGGGCGTTAAAAATATTTATTTCGGTGAGTACAAGCGAGTTGATGGCTCTGTCTTATCAGGCCCAAGCCTGGCTGACTTAGTTAAACAAAAAGATGCCAATAAAGCAAAAGCCATTGCTAGCGCATTCAACAATACTGAGCAGGCACTCCAAGCAATGGTTGATTCAGCTAAAAATGGCTTCGCATTTGATCAGTTAATTGCAGCCAACAACAAAAAAGCGAATCAAATTCCACAAAATGCGATTCAAGCATTAGTGGCAGAGACCGCAGCTATTGAAATGGCTGCTGGTTTAATCGGGGTTAGTAATCTAAGCCCTGATACCGCAGATCATGAGTTTAATTAATTGATAATTATCTACTAGGCATCCTAAGCAAGTTGTATCTTGCAATTTGGTTGTTCCCCCCTTTGAAAAAGGGGGGCTAGGGGGGATTTAAGTTTGAGTATAAAAAGACTAGTGGGTGGTTTAAGGTTTGAGTAGACTTTCATGAAATCCCCCTCAATCCCCCTTTTTCAAAGGGGGAAGCTGGATTGTGCCATAGCTCTAATCGCTCACTTTTCGTGACAGCCTCAATAGTGAGAAAGACTTTAGTTAGGGCTTGACTACATATCCACACACCAAACTACTAAAAAACCAACACTAAAAATACTACTCATTCACTGCCTAAAAAAATATAATAGCGCAAAATTAAAACGCACTCATAGGCGTTGTTACGATATACACCATTATCCTGTCTTGTTTTTAGGAAGTTTTTGATGATTAAGCCTATGGGAAAACGACCCACAACAGTAGTCGCCTGTTTTTTGGTATTACCAGTATTTGCAGGTAATGAGCCCACTGAACAACAAAAAACCAAAGCACTCTCTGGCGGTACTGCCACTGTATTTAATACCACACACAATGCGTTCTCTCTCCCCTCAGCCAATATGCCACTAAGTCGCAAGCTGGACTTTAGCGTTGGCAACAGTTTTTTTCGCAATCCCTGGGTAATAGCGCCTGCGACAACAACGGCACGTGATGGTTTAGGTCCAGTTTTTAATACTAATGGCTGTCAGAACTGTCATATCAAAGATGGACGTGGCCACCCACCCGAAAGTCCCAACGATAATGCAGTGTCTTTGCTGGTCAGATTAAGTGTTCCAGCTAAAACCGCCGAAGAAAAACAACAATTGGTTTATTCCGGAGTCATACCTGAGCCAACCTATGGTGGCCAACTGCAAGATTTTGGCGTACCAGGGGTACCAGAAGAAGGGAAGGTAAATATTGAATATACCCCCATTACCGTGAAGTTTGCTGATGGAGAAACCGTCACGTTACGTCAGCCCAACCTAACTATTACAGGGCTGAATTATGGAGCTATGCACAAAGACACCCTACTTTCTGCCCGAATCGCCTCTCCTATGATCGGCTTAGGTTTATTAGAGGCCATCACTGAAGCGGATATTTTAGCTAATGCAGACCCTGATGATCGTAATAACGATGGTATTTCTGGCAAAGCCAACCAGGTTTGGGACAAAACCAAAGAGAAACCGTCCTTGGGCCGGTTTGGCTGGAAAGCAGGACAGCCCTCTTTAATGCAACAAAATGCTGCGGCTTTTAATGGGGATATTGGGATCACTTCCAACTTATTTCCAAGCACGGACTGCACTGCAAAACAAGCGGCTTGTCAAAAGGCAGCAACGGGCGGCAACCCAGAAGTAGAAGATAAAATTCTTAAGTTTGTCGAGTTTTATTCACGAAACCTGGCGGTCCCTGCCCGTCGCAATCTAGATGACCCAATGGTGCAAAAAGGTGAAAAGTTATTTGAACAAGCCCAATGCAGCAGCTGTCATATCACTCAGTTTAAAACCCCCACACTTAAGGAACAGCCTGAGCAGTCCAATCAAGTCATTCACCCCTATACCGACTTGTTATTACACGATATGGGCGAGGGGCTTGCTGATAACCGCCCTGAGTTTCTAGCTAATGGTAAAGAATGGCGTACACCACCCTTGTGGGGTATTGGGCTCACCCAACAGGTAAATGGCCATACTTTCTTTCTTCATGATGGACGTGCTCGCAATCTAATGGAAGCTATCCTGTGGCATGGTGGTGAAGCAGAAGCAGCGAAGCAACGTGTCCTCAACATGGCTAAACAAGACCGCCAAGCATTACTAGCCTTTCTCAACTCACTGTAATTCTTTAGATGCCGACATGAACTTTAAACAACTTCCAACTGTCTTAAGTAAAACCTACCTCCTAACAACATTGCTCATTGCCGCTAGTAACAGCTACTGGCTGAGCAATGTGGCTTCGGCCGATTCTCCACCGCCACCAGCAGCACTAAGCGTACATCAACAAGTGTCAGGGTTTTATCAACAGCTAACCAACTCAGCCCGTTACTTCCAGCAATCATCTTTAGAGCTGTGTCAATCACCTTCTGCAGCAAAGTTTACAGTTGTACAAAATCACTGGCGACAATTGATGAATAGCTGGATGATTGCTGAGGTGATTAATTTTGGTCCAGTACAACAGGGTAATATGGCTTGGCGGTTTCAGTTCTGGCCTGATAAAAAAAACCTGATCAAGCGAAAAGTAGAAGGTTTTTTAGCCACTCATTCTCAGCCAAATACAATTTCTATAGAAACAGTTAAAACATCCAGTGTACTGGTTCAAGGGTTAAGCGCAGCTGAATATTTATTATTTGATCCTCAGCTTAAACCTGATCAACAGGTCACTAACAGTTCTCAACGCTGTAAAATGTTGGCCAGTATCAGTGCTCATTTATTTGCAAATGCTCAGCAGCTTGAAAAAAGCTGGCAAACTGAAACTGCTACGAATAAACCAACTGTCGAAGAGAGTATCAGCCAATTACTTAATGGCATGGCGACCCTAATCGAGCGTAGTCACAAGAAGCTGGTTATGCCCCTCGGTAAACAAAAAGCAAACCCTTATTTTGCTGAGTCCTGGCGTAGTCAACATTCAATCGACAATATTAAGCACAATTTAATTAGCATCAAGCAACTTTATCAGGTTCAATTAAAGCCGCTACTATTGGAGAAAAAACAAGGGAATTTATTAGCTGAGAAAATCGATCAACAATTTAACTTTACCTTTACACTGCTTGGTCAATTTAAACAATCACTTTTTATTTTATTAAAACAGCAGCAGTTAAAGCAGGCCTCTCAACTGGCTGAAAACTTAAAACAATTAAAACAACTGTTCAGTCAGCAATTACCCGACAAATTAGGTGTAATCATTAGTTTTAATGCTAATGATGGAGATTAATAACATGGATCGGCGACAATTTCTGATCAGCCTTGTTGCAGGCGGTACCGGTTTGGCAGTCAGTCAGCATAACTGGGCGAACACGTCTACCCCACTCCTAGTGAGTGCCTATAAAAATCAAACAGGCCAATATGGCGTTGCGGCCTTTTCGACTGTTACACATCAACCAACATGGCAATTACCCTTACCTGCCAGAGCCCATGCCATTAGTACTCACCCTAATCAGCCGCTGGCAGCAGTATTCGACCGCCGACCAGGCCAGCAGATACATATTGTTGACTGGCAGCAAGGCAAATTAATTACTGCGATAAATGCGGCCGCTAAACGACACTTTTATGGCCATGGTGTTTTTAGTCAAGATGGAAAACTACTGTTTTGCACAGAAAATAACTGGCAGCAAGGCACTGGTGTTATTGGCATTTATGACACCCAACATTTTACCCGCCAGGGAGAAATTGCCAGTGGCGGCATTGGCCCCCATGAACTGGTATTGCATCCCGATGGACAATTTCTGGTGGTGGCCAACGGGGGCATTTTAACTCACCCAAACAGCGGTAGAAAAAAACTCAACCTGGATAGTATGGCCCCCAATCTGAGTCATATCAGCATTGAGACAGGCAAGCTGGTTGATCAACAAGTCTTTGTTCATCACCAACTGAGTATCCGTCACTTAGCTATTTCTCAACAAGGACAAATCGTTGCCGGTATGCAATATCAAGGTGACCAGTCAGATATTGAGCCTTTAGTTGCCAGTCAACTTGCTCAAGGTCGCCCCCTAACCCCACTTGCTGGAGATGAACTAGCCTGGCTGCAAATGAATCAATACACAGCGAGCGTCTGCATTCTCGATCATGCTGATACGGTTGTTATTACCTGCCCTCGTGCAAACCAAGTCATGAGCTGGCAGCTAAGCACCGGCAAGTTAGGGACTACCCTCAATGTGGCAGATGCCGCTGGAGCAGTTGCAATAAGTACGAATCATTGTGCTGTTACGACCGGGCTTGGGCACTTGCATACTATCAAATGCCACCAAGGCTCGATGACGCCAATGACTCAACAACGTTTTGCAGGTATCGCTTGGGACAATCACTTAGCACTTGCGACTATCTGATCCTACAAGACCTACTAGGCGTTAGCGCCTGTTGAACTGAGTTCCACAGGTGCTAAATTTTAGTCACTCCATTGTAAAAAAACGTCAGCTTTCATCTACACTTAAACCTGTTAGCAACTTAGTGATTCACTCTGTCGGTAAGAGGCGTTAGCTATTGAGGTGTTGTAATGGAGTGGCTAAAGCAAAGCTTAGTAGTCAAAATTTTCTCATTATTTATTGTGGGTCTTACCCTGATATTTGCTGTTTCTGAATGGGGTTTTCTAAGATTTAGTCATACTGTTGATCAGCATCAAACACTACTTAATCAAGAGTTTAATAACGCGCTTACCATTACTCAAATTAATCTTGAATTTAAACGACAGGTTCAGGAATGGAAAAATGTTTTAATTCGCGGTAACGATGCTAACCAACTAAATAAATACTGGGGGCGTTTCGAAGCACAAGAGAAAAAAATAAAAACCATGCTAGAAGCGCTTCAACAAAATGTTAAGGACAAAGAAACCCTCAACACTCTCGAAAACTTCAGGACTAAATACCAAGAAATGGCCACAAAATACCGGCAAGGAAAGGATACTTTTGTTCAGTCCAAGTTTGATATCAGTAAGGGCGATAAAAGCGTCAGTGGTGTTGATCGAGAACCATCAAAGCTACTGGAAGAAGCAGCTGCACGCTTATCGACAATAGCTGCGGAAGAAGCCGCTACTGCAAAAGCAGACAGTAATAAAGTCAGTTTAGTGGCTACCTCATCCATGATAGTTATTTTAGTGATTGTTGGTGTTGCCCTAAGCTTGATGTTACATCACTTTCTGGTAAAACCCACCAGACAAATAATCGACCATATCAGCAATGTTAGCGAGGGTGAGCTTACTACCGTACTCCAGCTTGACCGAGAAGATGAACTTGGCAAACTTGCCAGTGCAGCCAACCAGCTGCAGCTCTCCCTTAAAACGACTGTGACTAACCTAAAAGATGCTTTAAGCAGCTTATCTTTTTCTTCCTCAGAATTAGTGCAGATCTCATCTGGAATCAACAAAGGTATTCAGGAACAGCACTCCAGAACGGACCAAGTAGCCACAGCCATGAATCAAATGACCGCCACTGCAAATGAAGTGGCAGAACATGCTCAAGGCGCCGCTAGTGCAGCCAGCCAAGCAGATGAATCAGCCCAGGAAAGCATGACGGTAATGGAAGGCACTATTAAAACCATTGAAAATATGTCACAAGAAATTGCTAATGCATCAGAGGTTATTCAAAAGCTAGAAGAAGACACCAAAAGTATTGGTACTGTATTAGACGTCATTCGAGGTATTGCTGAACAAACTAACCTGCTAGCTCTAAACGCAGCCATTGAAGCAGCACGGGCAGGTGATCAAGGTCGAGGGTTTGCAGTCGTGGCCGATGAAGTAAGGACACTGGCCCAACGTACTCAGCAATCGACAGCAGAAATACAAGGCATTATTGAAAATGTTCAAGTGGGTGCACACCACGCAGTTGAAGCGATTGAGCGAGGCAAAACCCAAACCGATCTTGGGGTAGAAAGAGTATCTCAGGCTGGTACTGCTTTAAAAAATATTACTCAGGCAGTTGAAGAAATTCGTGATATGAACCACCAAATTGCCACTGCGGCAGAAGAGCAAACCTCTGTTGCAGAAGATATAACCCAGAACATCCATGAAATTACCACCATTGCTTCTTCCAACAGTGATCAAGCAGAAAAAACTGCACAAACCAGCGCCGCTTTGGAAGATTTGTCTAATGAGCTTGAAAAAATCGTTAACAAACTAGGCCACTAAACATAATTTTTCATTTCCCTAAAACAGCAAAACCCCTCAATTGAGGGGTTTTTTAGCGTTAGCTGCCAAAGAGGAAGCTTGGCTAAATAGCCGACATTACATCATGCCGCCCATTCCACCCATGCCACCGCCCATGCCGCCCATATCAGGCGCAGGCTTATCTTCTGGGATTTCAGCAACCATTGCTTCAGTCGTGATCATCAGACCAGCAACAGATGCTGCTGCTTGTAGTGCAGCACGAGTTACTTTAGCTGGATCAAGAATACCCATCTCAATCATATCGCCGTACTCACCCGTTGCAGCATTGTAACCAAAGCTACCTTCGCCTTGCTTCACTTTGTCTACAACTACAGAGCCTTCATCACCAGCATTTTCAGCGATTTGACGAATTGGCGCTTCTAAAGCACGCAGTGCTAAAGCAACACCTTGGTTTTGATCTTCGTTATCACCTTCAACAGTGATGCCTTGTAAAGCACGCACCAGTGCAACACCACCACCAGCAACAACGCCTTCTTCTACAGCGGCACGAGTTGCGTGTAATGCGTCTTCAACACGGGCTTTCTTCTCTTTCATTTCTACTTCAGAACCAGCACCTACTTTGATGACGGCAACACCACCAGCAAGCTTAGCAACGCGCTCTTGCAGTTTTTCTTTGTCGTAGTCAGAAGTAGATTGCTCAATTTCAGCACGGATTTGCTCAACACGCGCTTGAATATCAGCAGCAGCGCCAGCACCGTCAACAACTGTTGTGTCTTCTTTAGTGATCGTTACACGCTTAGCTTGGCCAAGATCATCTAAGGTAGCGCCTTCTAAAGACAGGCCGACTTCTTCAGAAATAACCGTTCCGCCAGTCAGAATAGCGATGTCTTGCAACATAGCCTTACGACGATCACCGAAGCCAGGCGCTTTAACAGCGGCTACTTTAACGATGCCACGCATGTTGTTAACAACCAGTGTTGCTAATGCTTCGCCTTCAACATCTTCAGCAATAATTAACAGTGGCTTAGATGCTTTAGCAACCGCTTCTAGAACGGGTAGCAGATCACGGATGTTAGAGATTTTCTTATCAACCAACAGAATGTATGGGCTTTCCAGCTCAGCACTCATGCTTTCTTGGTTGTTGATGAAGTAAGGTGACAGGTAGCCACGGTCAAACTGCATACCTTCAACAACGTCCAGTTCGTTCTCTAAACCACTGCCTTCTTCTACAGTGATTACACCTTCTTTACCTACTTTTTCCATTGCTTGAGCAATGATTTCACCGACTTGCTCATCAGCGTTAGCAGAAATGGTACCTACTTGAGCAATAGACTTTGAGGTTTCACATGGAGTCGCAGCCGCTTGTAATTTTTCAACAACAGCAACAACTGCTTTGTCGATACCACGCTTTAGGTCCATTGGGTTCATGCCTGCAGCAACAGACTTCAAACCTTCGTTAACGATTGACTGAGCGAGTACAGTCGCAGTTGTTGTACCGTCACCTGCTTTGTCATTTGCTTGAGACGCTACTTCTTTAACCATTTGCGCGCCCATGTTTTCGAACTTGTCTTTCAGCTCGATTTCTTTCGCAACAGAAACACCATCTTTAGTAATGGTTGGCGCACCGAAAGATTTTTCGATAATTACATTACGACCTTTTGGTCCTAAGGTAGCCTTAACTGCATCTGCTAATTGGTTAACACCTAGCAACATGCGCTGACGGGCGTCATCACTGAAAACGACTTCTTTTGCCATGTTAATATCCTTACTTTGAACTAAATTATCTGTTTAAGAAAGCGAGAAATAAATTAAAAAGGCTTAGCCTTCCAACACACCATAAATTTCGCTTTCATTCATGATGATCAGCTCTTCGCCGTCAATTTTTACTGTGTTGCTTCCAGCGTACTGACCAAAAACGACCTTGTCGCCAACCTTAACACTTAATGGACGTACTTCGCCGTTATCTAAAACTCTGCCTTCACCAATAGCAACAACTTCACCTTGGTTAGGCTTTTCAGCAGCAGTACCTGGTAACACAATGCCGCCAGAAGTAGTGGTTTCTTCTTCTTGACGACGTACGACAACGCGATCGTGTAATGGACGGATTTTCATTGATCACTCTCCAATGTTTTTCAATTCGCCGAGTGTTGCTCAACTATCGTATAAATCAGCACAGCATAATCAGCTTATTGCTATGCAGCATTCCTTAAGAAAGCAGCCTTAAGAAAGCAGCTAAATTGATCCAGCCATCAGTAGATTGCGCCTACAACTCGAAGGCAGACCATACTATGACTGACATCAAACTTTTGTGTGAAGGAAGATGGGGTTGCTCCAAAAACTTTTCAACACCTTTCAACAAAATTTTTTTAATTTTTTTCTACCAAGAGAGTTAATCGACTGACAACTCAAGTAGTATTCTGTGGATGTGATGGATCTGAAATGCTCGCAAAGATACAACTCACGAGCAGTACTGAGGATAGTGGGTAACTATTACAATATAGGCCTTTAGGCTGTCGCAAAGGCCGAGAGATATAAGGTGATAGGGTATTTTGGAGGCACTGTTATTTGTTTAGTTTATGCCAGTCATCTTCTCGCTTAAACTCCCCATCAATAATGTGAGGGTCGCGATGGGCAGATCCTTCTGCGGTAAAGTGAGCTGATGCATGCACATTATGCACTTTAAAGCCCTTCTTAATTGCCTGTTTAATTAGCCAGTGACGGGTAAAAGGAAGTAAACAGCAAAAGCCAAAGGCATCGGTAACAAAGCCCGGTGTGAGTAATAATGCACCTCCTACTGCCAGTACAATACCTTCAGCCATTTCCTGTGCAGGTATTTGCCCTTGCTGCATTTTTTGCTGGGCATGCATTAACGTCGACAACCCTTGTTGACGCAGCAGTTGTAACCCAATCACAGCCGTTAGCAGCACTAAACCAATAGTTAACCACGCACCAATAACTTCCCCCACTTTAATCAGCACAAACATTTCAACAATGGGGACAACAATAAATAACATTAATAAGGGGCGCATGGTTTTAATCTCCTAAAGTACACTGATAAAGAAGTGAAGCCACCCCTTCATAGCATACTTTTTGCTAACAAAGCCTTCATTTCTTTATAAGATGAAGGCAAATCCAGTTATTTTCAACCCCCTTACATGTAATAAGTCGTACAGGTGATTAATCAACCGGCCATAGCGACTAACAGCTTTCGCACTTGCTGAGGTGTTTCGGCCACTTCATGAAAAGCAAGCCGCACAACTTTATCAGCAACTCGCAGGTTAAACCCTTCACTATCAATACCTGCCATCTGAGGCGCTACACCATCTGGCAACTGAATGCTGGCCTTTTGGCAATAGGTTATCATGGCTTTAGTATGGTCCTGATTCATGTGTTGTACCATACCCTGTTCTACCTCACCGAAGAAAGGGTTCGGCTTAACTAGCAGCTCTGGCTCTAGCCAATAAATTTCGCCAAATCCACCAATAAAGCGAGCACGCACCAGTTCAATCACATAAAAGTCAAAGTCATGAGTTTGATGATAGCCTCTGGCTTGAGGGAAAAATGCATAGTAACGCTCAGCCAGTAATGGATCATTTACCTGATAAGCATCGCCCACCCAAGTGAGTCTGGCGCCGGTTTGAATATCATCAATATCGGCTTCCGTTACCGTTAACGACACTTTATTATCAGCCTCTATATTTTTTGTATGCTGAGCAATGCGACTAATCAGCATCACTAAATTCCCTTTACCATCCAAACAATACGGCACTACTGAACCAAACGGATAGCCAGGTAATGAAAGTGATTGAGTAGCCAAAACACCATGATATTGGTTTAGTAACAACTGTCGTGCAGCTAAAGCTGCTTGCTCTTTTTTGCTCATTTTTCTAACCAGTGGTATTACCAACAATAAACGAAGACTTACCAGAAAATAATAATCATTCTCACCTAAATAAGCTACTACCAGATTAATTAGGAGCCACTAAATGGATATTACCAATAAAGTCATTGTCATTACTGGAGCTGCTCAAGGGCTGGGCAGAGCTATGGCCGAGCGCTTTGCCAAGCAGCAAGCTCAACTAGCATTGGTAGACCTTAATGAAGATAAATTACTAGAAGCAGTTAATCACTGCCAATCACTTGGTGCAAAAGCTCACTCATTTATAGCCAATGTGGCAGATGAAACATCCGTTGAAAACTTATTTGAGCAAGTGAGTCAACAGTTTGGAAAGATTGATGCGCTCATCAATAATGCCGGAGTTTTACGGGACCGCATGTTAGTGAAAGTCAAAGACGGACAAATCGTCAATAAAATGAGCTTGGCAGAATGGCAAAGCGTTATTGATGTCAATCTGACTGGACTGTTTTTATGTGGTCGTGAATGTGCTGCAAAAATGATTGAAAAGCAACAGCCTGGCGTCATTATCAACATTTCCAGCATTGCGCGGGCAGGCAATATCGGCCAAACCAACTATGCTGCAGCCAAAGCTGGTGCAGTTGCCTTAACCGTTACCTGGGCAAAAGAACTGGCTCGACATGGTATTCGCTGTGCTGCCATTGCACCTGGTTTTATTGGTACGGAAATGACTGCCAGCATGAAACCAGACGCACTGGAACGCATGACCTCGCAAATCCCTTTAAACAGAATGGGCACTCCTGATGAGATTGCACAAGCAGCTGAGTTTATTCTACAGAATGATTATTTTTCGGGAAGAGTGATAGAAGTAGACGGCGCCTTCCGCCTTTAATCCTCTTCTTGAATAACTGTTAGGCTATGTTGTTTTCAGTTGACCACCACGGATGGTGGGAATGCAGTTCGTGCAGGAGCATTTAACTGCCTTCACCCCAGTCACTTATCACAAATAAGCTCCTGGGGCTTCATCGCTCAACGCCTTGCCTAACAACTCTTCAATTTGAGGATAAACACTATAACAAAATATAGCTTCCCCCTTTGAAAAAGGGGGACTGAGGGGGATTTCATGAAGACCTACTCAAGCAACTTTAACAATTCGCTTGCCAATTATGATCAAATTGACTGAAGTAGAACAAGCACGCTGGCAACTTTAAATCCCCCCTGCTCCCCCCTTTTTCAAAGGGGGGAAATGGCTTTTACGACAACCTACTCCAAAAAAGCAGTACCACAAAAGGGCATTACCACTTATACCCTACCCCAAAGGAGAAGGTGCTATCTTTCTTATGCTTACCCTCTGCTGGGTAGTTATCGTAGTCGTACTCATACTGCAGTACTGTTGAGATATTATAAGGTAGCCTGTATTCAAAACCGGTTTCACTTTCGAAGCGGAAGTTCTTGCTTGATTCTTTAGGGATAAACATTTCGTGGTTGTGGAAGAACGACAGTTTATCAAAAAATATCATTTCCTTGTTGTAGTCGAGGGCCCAACGGAACACCTCGAACTCTTTCACCCCTTCATCCCGGTATTTTTCTCGAATATGGTTAATACCACCTTCAACAGAAAGCTTGTGTAGTGGTGTATTGAAGAATTCATAACCCAAACCAATACCAGCAGAGAGTCGTTCATTCAGCTCTTTGATACCGTCTTCTTCATAGCCTAGGTTGGTAGTAAAGTACCAGTGCTGGTTGTAAAAGTAGTCATAGCTGTAATCAGCTTGCAACTTATCTTCTACCACATGCTCCTTTTTAGTCGTACGATCAGTTTCTAGCCCGACGTCATGACGATGTACTCCATGAACAAAGCTTAAATCAGCATCAAAATTCAGCTCTTCAGACTCTGTATTTCCATCTTTTAACTCAAGAAACGCGTAGGTTTTCCCAGAAAACCGCCAAGGTTTTTCTTTATCCTCTTTGGGGTAAAGCTGGCTGATTCCATTTAAAGCAGCAAATTCAACCACTTCACCATCTGCTTGCTTGACATGATACAGTGCCCCATCACTAGCTAGCTTGCCATGCACCACATCACCAGAGCGAGTAACAATAGTCATTGGCTTTTTAGTCTTAATGGATTTCACCTTAGTCCAATCCAACTGAATATTGGCATAAGGTGTTTTAATTACTAGTATCTCTTGGTCGAGATACTTAATTTTTCCAGAAATTTTATCGCCATTAGAGAGCGTAAGGGTATCAGCAACAGCAGAGCAACTGATAAATATAAGGCAGGTATAGACTATCTGTTTTATTAACCTTGACATCATACGATCACAGAAACTTCTTAATAAGGCCAACAGCTACTGACTAAGTTAGTAACCACGGGTTGAAATATGTTTAATTGATAATTAATGCTTACTAAAAGAAAACTGAGTACGGTTAGATACATGCATAAATGAATAATTCAATTTGATAAAAAGTTTGTCATCGCTATGATGGCGGCTGTCTAAGGCCAATAACTGTTTATTTGCTTCAACTAATTTATTGCAGCTTGAATAATTAATTTTTTTCAGCATCATCAACACAGTTATTGTCAACCTATATTAACCATCACTACTTCAGTCATCACTACCACTAAGTTATTACGATCATAAAAGAAGCAGCAATGGATCCAACAAAAAATGCCCGCATTTGGCAAGTCGTTAGTTTAATACCTAAAGGCCGGGTTGCTACCTATGGCCAAGTAGCCAGAATGGCTGGCTTGCCCAATCACGCACGGATGGTGGGCAGTGTACTCAAACAACTGCCACACGGTTCTGGGCTACCCTGGCACCGGGTAATTAATAGCAAAGGCTGCTTATCATTTCCGCGAGATAGTAAGCAGTTCTCAATACAAAAAGAGAAACTCGAAGCAGAAGGTATTATCTTCGATAACCAAAAAGTCTCGTTACAAAGATTCCAATGGCAAGGTGAATAATATCAAGTTATATAACCTTAACAAGCGCTCACGAACTCATTACTATCAATACATATATCCATTGGAAAGAATCAGTTGATACTAACTTGAGTAGAAGAAACATGCAGGCTACCTTATCAAAACTCCTTGACACCCTGGCTATATACACCCAGCGCCGGGTCATTACCATGCTACTGCTGGGCTTTTCATCTGGCCTGCCCTTTATGCTGATTTTCTCTTCGCTGTCTTTCTGGCTAAGAGAAGCAGGTGTCGACCGAGCATCAATCACTTTGCTCAGCCTGACAGGATTAGCTTTCGCCTTTAAATTTTTGTGGTCCCCACTTGTTGATAAAATAGCAATCCCGACATTAAGCCAAAAGTGTGGTCAACGCCGCAGCTGGTTGCTGCTATGCCAGCTGACCATTTTATCCTGTTTTCTCTTAATGGCTTTGCAAAACCCTTTAGCCAGTTCAGGCTTCCCTCTAGAAATAATGGCAACACTTGCAGTAATCGCGGCGCTTAGTGCAGCTACTCAAGATATTGTTATTGATGCTTATCGAATTGAAATGGCAGAACCAGAATTACAAGGAGCCATGGCTGCTATGTATATTGGAGGTTATCGAGTTGCCATCATTACAGGTGGTGCAGGCACCCTTGGGCTTGCTGCTTGGTTTTCAGGAGACCTGACAGGTTATCAGTACACTGCCTGGCAGAGCACTTATTTGGTGATGGGCAGTTTAATGGTAATTGGCGTTATCACCACATTATTGATGCCTGAACCCGTTCGAAACATTGACCAAGCAACGGTTGAGTTAGAACAAAAAAGTAATGCTGTTATCAGCCGCTATTTACCTGGCTCTTCGTTACTCAAGCAGATTATCACTATTTTTGTTAGCGCCATCTGGGACTTTATTAAACGCTACGGCTGGCAAGCAGTAGTCATTCTGCTGTTAATTGGCAGTTATCGTATTGCTGATATTGTTATGGGAGTCATCGCTAACGTTTTTTATGTGGATATGGGTTTCACTAAGTCTGAAGTGGCTACAATATCAAAGGTCTATGGTGTCATCATGACCTTGGCAGGAGCTGCTTTAGGTGGCTTTATTATTAAGTATGTTGGTGTGATTAAAGTGCTGTTTATTGGTGCTTTTATGTCTGCCGTTACCAATTTACTATTTGCTGCACTGGCCCATATTGGACACGACACCAGCTTTCTGATTTTTACCATTAGCCTAGATAATTTGAGCAGTGGGCTAGCTCAAGTTGCGTTTATTGCTTACTTATCAAGCCTAACGAATGTGTCATTTTCTGCTACACAGTATGCATTGTTTAGCTCACTGATGCTGTTATTTCCAAAGCTAATTGGGGGCGGTTCAGGCTGGATAGTCAACCAAATTGGCTATTCTCACTTCTTCACCTTTACTGCTATTTTAGGTATCCCTGTACTAGTTTTAGTTGTCATTGCAGGTAGAGTTGCACCACCTGATACTACTAACAAGCAGGATACAGATGCCAACAGTTCTCTACCCATACCCTAAAACAACATGAGGGTACCTCTAAAAAGGACATGTCATATATTCTTGAGGTAAAGGATCTTACTAAACAATACCCTGGGGTATTAGCCGTTGACCAAATCAGCTTTGCTATTCCTCAAGGTATTTGTTTTGGTTTACTTGGGCCTAACGGTGCCGGCAAAACCACCACCATTGAAATGATTGAAGGCATTACCAAACCTACTGTGGGTAACATCCTTTTTGCTGGCAAACAACGTAACAATAACTTTAAACAGCGCATCGGCATTCAGTTTCAAGCCACTGCGTTAATGGATTATTTAACAACACAAGAAATTCTTAAGTTATTTGCCAACTTTTATCATCATACCCTGCCATTAGCCACCGTGATTGAACTATGTAATCTGAATGATATTTTAAACCGCTATGCTACTAAATTATCAGGTGGTCAACGACAGCGTTTACTATTAGCACTTAGCATTTTAAATGACCCAGACTTGATATTTCTTGATGAGCCCACAACAGGTCTAGACCCAAAAGCCAGAAGGCAATTTTGGCAGTTAATTGAAAAAATTAAACAGCAAGGTAAAACCGTCTTGCTAACCACACACTACATGGATGAAGCTGAAGCACTGTGTGATGAACTAATTATTATTGATCAGGGAAAAATTATTGAACAAGGAACACCTACCGCATTATTACAAAAGCATTTTTCCAGTGTTCGTGTCACTATCCCTCGTGACAATATTACTAATACTTTACAACTGAAGTCTTTTGCTAAAGTTCAGGTAAATAGTAATGAAGTGGTGTTTACAACAAATGAAGTTGAAAAACTGATCCACCAGTTATTAGCTGAACAGGTCAACTTGGCAGGACTGAGCATCAGAAGACACAATTTAGAAGATTTATTTTTACAGCTGACTGGCCACCACTTGCAAGATGCTAAACCTTAAACCCTTTATTGCTATATTCATTGCGCGAACTAAAGAGTTTTATCGCGATAAGGCCGCTTGGTCTTGGTCACTAATCATGCCTTTTCTATTAGTGATTGGCTTTAACTTTGCCTTATCAGATAGCCAGCGTCAGCAATATAAAGTAGGTGTTGTAGAGACGTCTACAGATCAGTTAAACCCTCTTAAATACCTCAAATTTATCGAGTTTGTTTATTATCATGACCAACAGCAAGCTATTGATCGAGTCAAATACCATCAGTTGGACCTGTTAATTAAAGCTGAGTCCTCACAGATAAAATACTGGGTTAATAGCGACTCAACTGGCGGCTATTTCATGGAGCAGCTATTACTACAGCAAGCAGCTGATGCAACCAAACAAACGGTCACAGGTCGCGAAATTCGTTATGTGGACTGGGTGATGCCTGGCATACTTGGCATGAACATTATGTTCAGTGCTTTATATGGCGTAGGTTTTGTAATTGTTCGCTACCGCAAAAATGGCGTATTAAAACGCCTTAAAGCCACCCCCTTGTCAGCACTACAGTTTATTACCGCACAAGCTTGCTCGCGGTTAGTTGTCATCCTGCTTATCAGCTTAACTCTCTATCTTGGCTGTTATTTAACAATCGACTTTTTAATGCTGGGCAGCCTGATTGATTTACTTGTTGTGTTGTTGACCGGTGGTGCCAGTATGATAGCCATGGGGTTAATTATCGCCTCTCGCATTAGTACAGAAGAGGTAGCTGATGGTATTTTAAACGCCATTGCCTGGCCTATGATGTTTTTATCAGGTGTTTGGTTTTCCTTAGATAGTGCCACACAAACCTTACAGCTCATAGCCAACTTAATGCCTTTAAATCATATGGTCACTGCATCAAGGGAAATTATGATTAATGGAGCCAGCCTGACCGATATCAGCAATCACTTACTGATCATGGTGATATTTACTGTTGTTTGCTTGGTGATTGCGGCCAGTTTTTTTCGATGGGAGCGCAATTAACCATCACGCGCTGTTAGGAGGTCGTTGCAACAACCACCTCCCCCCACCAATCAACTAGTCACGAAAGTTATTGTATTGTAGCGGCATATCTAGACTCGCTTCTTTCAGCAAGGCAATCGTTGACTGTAAATCATCACGCTTTTTACCCGTAACCCTGACTTTCTCTCCTTGTACTGCCGCTTGTACTTTCAGTTTTGCATCTTTGATCAACTTAACGACTTTTTTAGCAAGCTCTTTGTCCAATCCTTCTCGTACAGTTGCCTCTTGCTTGACTAACTTCCCTGAGCCGTAAAAATCTGCTACTTCCAGGCACTTTACATCAATCCCTCGCTTAATTAGCTTGCCTTTCAGCATTTCCAGCATTTGCTGTAACTGAAAGTCAGCCTCTGCTGTCATTTGAATCTGTTTTTCTGTTAAGCTAAAGCTGGCCTCTATTCCACGAAAATCATAGCGGGTTTCCAGCTCACGACTGGCTTGATCAACCGCATTGGTTAACTCATGGCTATCCACTTCAGAAACGATGTCAAAAGAAGGCATAAATTCTCCCAGCACTATAATTAATTAAAGCAATTTCAGAAACGGCTAGTGTAGTGTCTTCTGATACGACGAGTGAAGCGGGTTTGAGCATGTTTAGGAGACGATGCAACAGTTTTTGTCAAGCCCCTTTAAACCAGGATTTTGATTAAGTTCTAAATCGTCGCCTCAGGTAGAACACAGCACTAGCAACTTGTTGTATATTTGACAGATATTGCCAGCAGTTATTATAACTTATTTTTAGGTTAGTCTGTTTTGTACTAGCCACTCACTTACTAAACAATATAACAGGACCCTAATGGCGAATCTTAATATACCAATAATGGTTGTTGACGATGCGAAGTTTAGTAGCGTAATGATTGGCCGCACCTTAAAAGGAGCAGGCTTTCGGGATATCCGGTTCGCTAGTAGTGCTAATGAAGCTCTGGTTCAACTACAAAAACGCCCTGCCAGTATTTTAGTAGCAGACTGGTTAATGCCTGAAATGGATGGTTTGCAACTCACCCAGCAGGTTAGAGAATTAGACAAACGCCTACACCACTTCACGTATGTCATTTTGCTAACAGCCAAAGAAGGAGTAAAAGCACTGGCAGAGGCATTTGATCGGGGTGTCGATGACTTCATCAATAAATCAGTAATGAACGATCAGCTATTACCAAGAATATTTGCAGCTGACCGAACAGCGCATATGCAAAACCAGCTTTTAGAAGAAAATAAGTTATTAGTTGATAACCTCCAACAACTTGAAAAACACAGCCTCACCGACCATTTAACTGGTATCGGTAATTTACGATTTTGCCTTAACCATCTAAGTGAAGCCATTCGGCATGTAGAGTCACGTGATGCTTCTGCTTGTTTACTGGTCATTGCCTTGCAAAATGCCAAGCAAATTGAACAGCAACGGGGGCTAGCTATTTATAATGAAGTGGCCAAAGGTGTTGCTCGACGCCTGCAGCAGTTAATCAGACCACTCGATATTATTACTCGCACTGGTGATGATCAGTTCTCAATCATTACTACCCATCTGCATGATGAGCAATATACGCCAAAAAGCTTTCGCCGCATTTATGAAGGGCTTAATCTAAAAGCATTTAAGTCATCTGTTGGCTATATTTCAATTAAAGCAGCCATGAGTATGTGCATACTAACGAACACCCCCCCATTACCTACCGCGGAACAATTGTTGGTGGTTACTCGTAAAATGCTCCAAAAATCACTTGAAACTGGCCTGATAACAGCCACCCAATGGAACCCTGGTATGCTGAAGAAAAAACCACCTCAAAGTGAAGCAACATCATAGTAAAAAAATCACCCGCTTTAGTCATATTGCTAATAAGAATGCTGGTACCATTTTTTGCTGCTGTTATTATTCTGCTATTGTCGTTATTTAGATAGCTTTTTTATAGCATGACTCAATCTCTTAATAACCAGCCTTGGTATATTCTTGGTGCCGGCGCTATGGGTTGCTTACTGGCTAGTCAACTCGCCAGACAACAACAACCAGTTAAATTGATCGTTAAACGAGCAAGCACTCCTTCCCAAGCCATTCATTACCAGCAGACTGACTTACACTTTTCTTGTAAAGTACCAGTAGTTGATCATTGCGCCCTTCACCACCATATCAACAAATTAATTGTGACTACCAAAGCCTATGATGCGCTTCCAGCTGTTCAGTCAATCGCCCATTTGCTAACAGCTGATGCTCAAGTCATTTTGTTACAAAATGGTTTAGGTTCTCAACAAGTTATCGCGAACACACTGCCAAACCAGCAAATTGCGGTCGGTTCAGTAACCCATGGTTGCTTCTTAACTAAACCATTTCAAGTAGTACACGCAGGACTTGGCCAAATTACTATTGGCGAACTTAGTCCCCAGCTTAATAATGCTAAACCCCGCTGTCAGTTCCAGCAGTTTGCTCAGTTACCTCTGAATATTCATTGGACTACAACTCCACTCACCACCCTCTGGGAAAAAGTAGCTATTAACGGTGCCATCAACGGCCTTACAGCACTTTATCAATGTAAAAATGGTGAGTTATGGCAACATCAGGGATTAAGGCAACAGGTTATTGCCCTTTGCTTAGAAACAGAAGCTATACTTAAGCAGTTGCAAATACCCTTATCTGATCAACTAGTCACATTAGTGAAAAGGGTCATCTTACAAACTGCCGATAACTATTCATCAACACTTCAAGATGTAAAAGCAGGAAAAGCAACTGAGCTAAGTTACATCAATGGCTATATTATTGATAAAGCCCATATAATGGGAATTGACCTGCCCCATCATCAATGGTTAGTTCGCACCTTAAAGGAAAAAGGCTACAGTTAATAATGTAACCTGCCGTAAAGGCTATAGTATCAAACCTATATATGACTCAATCATCAATCTCAGGATATCTGTCAAGCCTGCCCATTAGCCGCAAATTATTACTTCTGCTGCTAAGTGTTATCATTTCTATTGCCTTTGTTGCCAGCATTACGTTGGTATTAACAACTTACTTAATATCCAAGGATTATATTGTTCCTCACAATGTTACAACCACCAGTAAGCTGTTAACTAACCCACTATTGATTTCCCAAATTCAACGTGAGCCTGAATTAGCTCGTCATTTGTTACAGCATTTAAGTCAGTTTGATTATATTGAATCAATTAGCTTTTATGACCAACAGGGTAAATTACTGTTATCTTTTCCTGATGAGCAACACCAGTCACAAACCAGTATTACTTCTATAACGCTAGAGCCATCCTCTTATGTTGAAAAAATCCAGTTAGATGATGGCCAGCAACTTACCCTTGAAATCAAAGCCAATCATTCATTACCTGAAATGTTATTTTTGGCAATGAAAGTGGCTATTTTAATCATCATGATTTTTGCTGTACTGATTATGCTATTTGTGACTGGTGTTATCCGTCAGGTCATTACTAAACCAGTATTACACTTAATTAAATTGGCTCATACTGTCTCCATTGAAGAAAACTATTCAGTACGCGCAACGAAGTTTCATAATGATGAGCTAGGAATTTTGGCTACTGCCTTCAATACCATGCTGAATCGTATTGAAGCTAGAGATCAGCTGCTAAGAAAAGCGCGTGATGAAGCAGAGCAAGCCAGTATGAAAGCCCAGTCAATGGCCTTGGAAACCCAACGTACCAACAAAAAACTGGAGCTAGAGGTTCAGGTTCGTACCCATATTGAGCAAAAGCTGACTGCTTTACAGAAATACCTCAACAATATTATTAACTCGATGCCTTCTGCATTAATTGCCATTAACACCAATAAACAAATTCAACAGTGGAATGAAGAAGCAGCTGCTTTATTTAACATTAAAGGCAACCAAGCATTACAACGCCCTATTCAAGAGCTTTCTACTATTCTGGCTGAGCACGAGCCTGAAATAGATAAAGCGTTAAGTCATCAAACCGTGGAAACTGTCGAGCGCGTCCCCCTCACTCACCACAATGAAGAGAACTATTTTGACCTGGTTATCTACCCACTTTGTGGAGAAGAGCACCAAGGAGCCGTCATCCGGCTAGATAACATAACTCAGCGCATTCAATTAGAAGACACTATGGTACAAACTGAAAAAATGTTATCAGTAGGTGGACTGGCCGCCGGTATGGCCCATGAAATTAATAACCCGCTAGGTGGCATTGTTCAGGGAGTGCAGAATATTTTACGCCGCATTTCTCCTACCTTAGCTAAAAATAAAGAGGAAGCAGAAAAGCTACAACTGGATATCCACCAACTTTACATTTATATGGAGCAAAGGGGTATTACCCGCTTTTTGAGTAACATTAAAGACGCAGGTACCCGAGCCTCTAAAATTGTGCAGAATATGCTGCAATTCAGCCGTCGTAGCTCAAGAACCCTATCTCCAACCGATCTAAGTGAATTAATCAATCGTACCATTGAAATTGCTCACAGCGACTTAGACATTAAACATGGCCTTGAGCTAGAACGAATCCATATCATCACCAACCTGGATGACACCCTTACCAGTGTGCCCTGTATTGCCAACGAGCTTGAGCAAGTACTACTTAATTTAATCAAAAATGCTGCCCAAGCCATTAATCAGCGCGAAGAGCCAAAGTGGAATGGCAAAATTATTATCACGAGTAAACAAACAACGACCCAAGCCATTATTAAAGTCGAAGATAATGGTATCGGCATGGACAACACTACGCGTAAACGTATATTTGAACCTTTTTTTACGACTAAAGAAGTGGGAATTGGCACTGGTTTAGGGTTATCAGTGTCGTATTTCATTATCACTAATAACCACAAAGGGCAGTTACATGTGAAGTCAGCTGCTGGAATAGGCACAGAATTTATTATCAGCTTACCCCTAAAAGTTGAGCTAACTCCCATCCCCAAAGCAAAAGCAATAGAAACAGCCCTAAGAGACTAATAATCCCTATTAAGTCAGTAAGGTAACTAGCGCGATAATTGCTCCCCAGATAACTACTGTTCGATTCAACAACCCTCGCACAGCCATCAATTCATCAGCAGCCATCTGTTGCTGCTCTGTCGTATCAGTTGTTTGCTTAAACTCCTCCATATCCAATGGAATAGTTAGCGCCTGCAATCCCGTACGAACCACTAACTCTCCTGGGGGCTCAGCCCATCGCCGCCAGCTTTGTTGGCATTCATGATAAGCTTTAGTGAAGTTACCAGCTAAGGTAAATGACCACGCAAGCACTCTGGCAGGTAACCATTCAATAATATATTTTAAATCCCAAGCCACATGCGCAGAAGCTAATTTGTTTTCATCATTTTGCTGCTGATTAGCCAAATACAGCTCATTCATACGATAAATAAGAGCAGCTACAGGCCCTAATACAATAAACCAAAATACAGTGGTAAACAGTTGCTCCAATACCTGATAAAACACTAACTGTCTAATTTGTTGATACTGATGAGACCATTCATCACGTAAATCTTTACTGAGTACTGGAAACAATTCTTGCGCACGAATAAATACCGTTTCAGCATTAGCTACTTTCAATGAAGCTACATAGAGGTCTAGTCTATTTAAATACCCTTCCCTCCCCAAGGAATAGACTAAAAGAACCACACTTATCAACAACATGGGGAAGCCTAGCCAAGCCTCATTGGCTTCACTGACTAACCAGGCGACAACTGCAGTAGGAATCAACAATGTGATAACCCAGATCCACTCAGCCCCCAAATTACCACCTAGCTTGCTCGCCACTAACTCAATCAGTTTATTAAACCAGTTATCATGCTGTATGAATTTACGGCTATCAGCCATAAAAAAAATAGCAACACCTATACACAAAGAAATGAATAGCATAGTTTATCACCAGGGTTATATGACCATTCGCAGAAGTATACATCACCCAACTGCAGAGGGGTGACGTAAAAGGGTGTTGGATAAAAACATGAAGTAACAGGGTATTCTTCTACCACTCTAAAGGCCATCCATAGTCTTTAGCGCTTTAGCTGGGTCCAGCCAGCAATGCCAGAACACTCTATCACTTCATATTTCCCTGATTTTGCGACACTCTCATAAAAGGTTATAAAACCATACTTAAACACCTATGTGCAAACCACCATAACGTCAGCAGGTCATTAAACGACTCAAATAGTGGTTAATTCAAAAGAAAGCGTTCGAAAATGCAGGATGAGATCACAAACACAAGTGGACAGTTAACCTATACCCTTCACGAATGATTTCTAGGTTTTGTTATCTTCATTTCTCGCCCCAATCACCTATTATTATAGGCTCATGGGGCCTCGTCACTTGATGGCCGCACCTAAAAACCATTCGTATTGGGTACATACTAGCAAAGGGAAACAACGTAGTTATTTCCCTTTGCTAGTAGATATTTAATATTTCACTTTATAGTTAACGAAGAAAGTACGACCACGCCCTTTGAAGTCATAGACCTCTTCAGGCCCATAATAAGGAGAATAAAGCTTCTGCGCTCGCTGTGACCAAATAGTGGTGTATTCGCGATTAAAAACATTTTGTACACCGAAACCAACATCACCGACAGGTAGCTTATAATTGCCTAAGAAATCCACAGTGGTATAACCAGACAACTCACCATTTTCACCTTTCCCTTTCAGCCGTTTCCTATCATCTCGCAAACTAAACAGAGTTTGGCTTTGCAGTTTTAGTGAGTATGTATCATCATACCAGCCAACCCATGCCCCCGCTTTTGATGCACTACTACTATCAACCAATGAACGTTGCCAGTGGCCGTTTTTATCTTTTTCCTGGGTTTTTACATAATGCCCAGTTAAGCCAAGCTGGAGCTTATCTGTTGCCCAATAACTTGTTTCAAACTCGAAGCCATAAACCCGCTTTTCATGATCACGTAGCTCCAGTAATAGTTCTTTTCGGTCATATGATTCCACTTTATCTGACTCAGAATAATAGAGAGCCGTTTGAACACTTAAGTCAGTTCCCGTATAACGCCAACCTAATTCGTAGCTGTCAGTTTTTATGCCATCAAGGCGATCATTACGAATATCTGAAGATTTTACTAACTCAGCATGACCATCTTTATTAGAGTCTGTATATTGACCATCACCGTATCTTTTTGCTGTATCCGGCAGTTCAAAACCTTGGGAAAAGTTTGCCCATACTTGCTGATTAGCCGTTAAATCAAAAACGGCCCCTATATTGAATAAGCCGAACTTATAGTGAGTTTGCCCACCTGGTACTGGGTCTGCAGATGTGTATTTACCAAACGCAATATCTTTTTGAATACCAGTATCAATAAAATCATCTACTTCATTCTTCATATATTGATAGCGGTATCCTCCTTCAATCAATAAACGGTCCGTTAACTGATAACTTGCCTGAAAAAAGCCAGCAATAGATGAAACCTCTGTATCAGGATAACGACCTATTTTATAGGCTTTTTTATTAACTAGCCCGCCACTGGCATTAGAAATATTTTGATCAAAAATTATCTGATCATTTTCAAATTGGTCAATATAGCCATCCACCCCATAACTCAGGGTTAGCTTATCAAATGATTTAACAAGTGCCGTACGTAAACTAAAAACGTCTGTCTCCTGCTTAGACGCTGAAAAATAACCTTTATTAGATGGCTCCTTTGATCCACTGGGCCGAATAAATGGGTTATATGAAAATGATTCTTTACGATAAGATGCCTGCACTATTAGCTCATGACCAAACACTTCTTCATGGTGATAAGTTGCATTTAATAAATAGCGCTCTGTACCAAGATTTCGATCAGAAGAAAATCCTCTGCGTGTTTCTATTAAATGATGGTTGCCTGCTTTAGAGCCTGCCAGATTTTCACCAAAATAAGTACCATAAGGACTATCTTGCTCACTATTATAGTGTTGAGCCAACAAAGTAACGGTTTGTTGATCGTCTAGTTTATATTCAAGCGAACCCATTAAATCAATAGTCTCATTAAACTGTAATGAGCCTTGGGTGCTATCTGGATTAATTAACTCACCATTAGCATCATAAAAAGCATTCGTTTCGCTATAAACAAGAGAACCCCTAGCTTTTAATTTATCCGTTCCACCACTGATTGACTGAGCAATTTTATAATCCCCATCATTACTATTATTAAACCCAGAGCTACCCCCAACATAAGTTTCTGCTGTTAGTTCACCTGCCTCGGCACGTTTGGTAATAATATTGACTACACCACCCGAAGCACCTGCGCCATAAATAGCCGTAGCACCAGATAATACTTCAATACGTTCAATATTAAATGGATCAATAGAATCCAGCTGTCGGCTAATTGATCGTGCAGAATTTAACGACACGCCATCAATCATCACTAACATTGCCCGACCACGTAAATTCTGGCCATAATTAGTTCTCCCCTGACTACCTACATCCAGGGAAGGTACTACAGTGGAAAGAATATCACTTAAATTTTTCCCTCCACGAGACTGCGCTTCAATGGTTTCTTTATCCACCAACCAAACAGTACCAGCAATATCGCTAATCTGTTTAGGCGCCCGGCTTGCTACCACCACCACAGAGTCCAGCTTTTCAATATTTTTCTGTTCAGCGGCCACTGTGACCGGAGAAAGTAAGGTGGTAATCACCAGTGAATGATAAAAATAATGGCGTGACTGCATAATGTCTAACTCACTTATGTAACTAACTATACTCTTCACAATAGGTATACCCGTCGCGAATCATTTTTAGGTTTTGTTATCTTCGTTCCTCACCTAAAAACCCTTCGCATTGGGTATATTTTGGCTATTTGGTGAAAAGATCCCCATTGTTACGGGTATTAATTACTGGTTTTTAATTAAGGTAATTTGCTCTTCTTTACTACGGCGGTTGCAAGTGCCACATAATTTCCTATTAGGTAAGCTGAACTTTAAACAACAGTTATTACGTCTTGGGATACAGACATAACCCGTTGCTTTTTCAATCAACAACCAATCAACAGCACTTTGTATAGAAGGCGAAAACTTTGATAAAAAATGTTTAATATCAGGATGAACAGCTTCTCCTCCTTTGCCAAAATGCGCCAACCGACTCCAAGGTGAAGCGATAGCGAGTGCTGTATTTCCCCAAAATGCTTGTGGGTTAATCCGCAATAGCGTACGAAAAATGTCAAAAAACTCTTTTATCAAATCATCTAACCAACTCACTAAGGATTCATTAGTAGTACAAAAAGGCTGTCCCCGCCATTGTATATTTTCAGAAAGTGACTGATTAATAAAAAGCTGATTTAAATTTAATTGTGGTATCAATCCGGTAAATAGATACACTGCAACTAACGGTGATACAACACAGCTCATCAATCGCTTTTGCACTAAGGAAGCAGCTACTCTGCGATTGGTTACCTGCTCTTTTTCACAAAATTGATTAACAGCATTAATCAACCATTTTGAATCACTAAATAATAAGTCTAATGAAAGATGATCAGACTCATTACACTCTTTCCAATGCCATTCATCATTAAATGACGCTAAGTTAGTTAATGCTGAATTAACATCATTGAACACTGGAAAGTGTGGTTCAAAACAAGCTGGTAGCATATATACCCTTCGCTTTGGCTATACCTATTATGCATCATTTGTAGATGTAGAAAATTAAATGGCTTGCTTTAAAGGTGGCTGAGCAGCTGACTGGTCCCAGCTAATTAAGCCATCACTCGACTCAAGATCAAATATTTCTTGTTGGCATAGATGATTAATAATCCGTGCTGAACGCCAAGCCATTAAACTTAATTGAGGTTCAGCAATACCATGACTGTGCAAACCAGCATTAACTGCAAAAATCCTATTTTCAGCAGGGCCATCCCAATCAACAGCAAAATGTTCATTTAATGAGTAACGGTCTTTTTCATCAAATTTTAACCGAGACTGGATACCAGCCAAACAGTTTAAAGTAGGTGTAGTAAACCCTGTCGCCAAAATAATGACATCTGCATCATAATACTCAGTTTCCTGAGTTAATCCATTTATTGCCTGAACCTGATAAATATTATCCGTTTGATTGACTGCACTCATTTCCCTGTGAGGCAATAAATAGACCCATTTTGGTTCTCGTAATACATCAAAACGATGATAAAGCGTACGATAAATACTTAATAAACAAGCTTGGGTTACTCCATCAGAAGTTAACTTTTGGTCACGAATCTCTCGCTCTTTAACCTGGCGACCTAGTTTATAAAAGCTATCTACATAATCAGGAGTGAAGTATTCATTTGTAAACGCCGCTTCATCCAGTGGTTGATAATTTGCACGTCTTGATAGCCAATTCAATTTGCTGGGCTTTCCCCAATAACCATTTAATACATTAAGAAAGATATCAGCGCCACTTTGTCCACCTCCAATTATCATTACCCGCTTACCACTAAAATCGTGGGAGTTTAGGCCAATGTTAGCAGCATGAATAACTTGCTTACCTAAATAAGGACGAGCACATTCAGGAATAAATGGTTTTTTACCAGTACCTAAACATAAATTCTTAGCATAATAAGCACCTTTAGAGGTTTCTACCTTAAATTGGTTATTCATAAATGAGATATTTTCAACTTCAGTTGCAAATTGCACTGATGGAATTTGTTGAGCAGCCCAGTTAAGATAATCGGAAAACTCAGCACGACTAATACAGTTTAATTCTGCTGATAAAAAACGATAAAACTTCTTTCGTTTAACCAAATAAGATAAAAAAGAGTAAATACTATGCGGAACAACAGCAGTGACCAAGTCCTTTAGAAACATTGTTTGCATATGAGTATCAGGTAACAGTAACCCAGGGTGCCACGCGAACTGTTCACGACTTTCAAAAAATCGTGCACTCACCCCTTTTACCTGTTGAAGTAGTGCAGCCACACTTAGGTTAAAAGGACCTACACCAATACCTGCTACATCAATTATTGAACTATTTGGTTGTGTTGGCTTAGTTAGCATTTGTTTGCTCCTGATCACTGTTGACTGTTATTTCTGCTACAGTCATTTTTTCTTCAGCAATGCAAAGTGGGTTATCTAATAACTGATCCATATCCGGCAGCATTCGACTTTGGCTACTATCAGTTTGATGACGGAATTTAGCCAGATTTAAACCAATACGCAGAATTTTTGGTTTAAACAAATCTAATCGTTCAAACCGCTCATTCAGCTCTGGGTTCTGGGCCATATAGGTTTTGATTTCTTTACCCAACAATCCATAAAAGACAGGTTCAGCCACTCCAAGCGCTGTTGTTAGCGGAGATATAAAACGTAATACCGTTACAAAATGACCCGTTTGTAAATCGTGAATAATGAGTTCTTCAGGTAGTTTAACCGTTGCTGCTTTCACTGAAGCAGGTAAATCTGCGCTTTCTGGTAATTCTCTGTCAACTAAACGCATATCCCCCTGAAAATCTTTCAATAAAACCCGTTTTGGTTGATTGTTCTCTAAAATAATAGTGACATTCTGACCATGAGCAATCAGTGAGACCCCATACTTGCATAATAAATGATAAAAAGGTAACACCACCACCCGAAATAACTTTGTCAACCAGTCTGTTGGTGATAAGCCTGAAGCTTGTATATAAGCACCAATGATAGATTGCCCCTGCTCATCAATTTCCATTAGTGCAGCCATTAATATTGCAGTTTCGTTATTTCTCAGCTTTTCATTGATACTTTCACGCCAAATGACACCTAATAGCTCATGGTAACGATAGGGTGCTTGGTTTAAATTGTTATAAGCCGGATGTGTAACAAAAGCACTGGCAGGCTCTTGTAGAATTTCAGCACCTATACCTTGCAAAAATAAATCCTGTTTAAAGACTTTATTCAACCATGATGATGCTTCAGGCCCTGCTAAAATATAGCGGCTGGGTATCCCCCGATAACAGGAAGTATTCATAATGGTTAACGGGAGTTTTATATCTAATCCTTCTGGTCGACTAATATTGCTCAAAGTACGCAACGATAATTGAGGTAAAAATAAGTCACCCCATTCACCCAGATAAATTATCTCACCATTAGCGATTAACTCAGCAAATAAAGTTGACAGTTTATTTTGCCATTGCCAAGGGTGTACAGGGAGCAGCAAGTAATCGTCAGGATGACCACCATAATGTTGGATCTGAGCCTGCATTTCTACTTGTACTTCAGTATTTACAGCACTATCTACTAGTTTTTGCCAACTCCACTGATCTGCCACTGCATATGTAGTATTTTCCTGTTTAACTGCTATCCAGCATAATTGAAAAGCCTGACGAGATTCAGGCGCATACAATGCTAAGTCTTTACTACCCCAGCCTCTTCGGCCTTTATTAAATACAAATTTGGGATGACCATTAAATAGGCACTGTTGCTGATTAATATCCAGCTTAATGAAGTCATCAGCTCTTAGGCCTTTTTTCAATTCCAGCAATTGACAATCAGCAACCAGTGTTGCATACATATCTTCATAATGTTCAGCTAGACTTTCATCCACCAACTCCAGTTCAGTTTTTGCATCCTGCATAAAGGTCGCTACAGAGGTAACTGACAAATGAGCTGATTCATTATTTGAAGCTGGCTGTTGATTCACTGGCTCTTGCTGAAGGACTATTTCTTGACGAGACAAACTACTCGGCTTAATAACATATTGTCCCCATATATTCCTCCATCCCTCAAAGTAGTAACCCACTCCTGACTCTAGCTGCAGAAATAAAGACTGTTCTGAAGGCCTGATTTGATTGGTATCTGCTTTTGCTGGCAATTGATCAATCTTAGCTGCTTGAAAATCAACTTGCTTTATCTGAAAGGCTTGTTCATAGGCAAGTTCAGAGATTATCTTAGCAACCATGATTTGATTAACTATACCCCAATAGCTATGTAATGCCTGTTGGCTCATGGTTACTGTTCCTCCATGAGCTCAACAAACTGATCATGGAAAAATGCCTGACGTTCAATCATTACCAAAGCAGATGTCTTATGGGGAAAATCAAATTCAAATAAAATACGATAGCCTACGTCTTTAATTCGACGAAATAATCGTTGGTTATCATGACGAGGCTCTAACACAATTCGCTGTGTACGCTGTTCATCAATAAATAAATAATGGGTTAACGCTCGCATCCAGCTCTTAAAGAACAGTGGCCCACGGAAGACTTGTTCTCCAACTAATAAATGTATCCCTCGGTCATAGTGAGTATTATCATAATAAGGTGCTAACCGGTCTTCAGATACCCAATAAACCTCAAAGTAACCAAATGGGTCACCATCAAACTCACCAATCAATGGAATAATATGTGGATCTTGTTGTCGTTCGTTGATAAATTCTACTAGTTTTTCTCGTGACCAGGCTTGCTCCCAAAATTCAGCTACCCGTGGGTCGTTCATCCATCCAGTAAAACAATTGATGTCTTTTTCCAAGTCAAAAGTACGAAAACTTATTTGCTTACCCACTAAACTGTCAAAGCGGCTATAAACTTCACCTGTTGGCTTTGGAGGACGTTGCGGATGGAGACGCACCTGCTTAGTACTTTGAATTAGACGTTGTGGGTAATGACTGGATAAATTATGTTTGTGCCAGTGTAATGGCAGCTGATAAAACTGCTGCCGATATAGAACTTGATTGATAAAGGGAGTTAGAGCAGGTACTTGACTCGCCAAATTACTCCAGTTTTGCTTTTCATCATTTAACAAATAAATACCGTCAATAGTTGGAAATGCTTGAAATAAACTATCAATCCCTTTCACCCAAAGTTTAATTAAGTAATCAAGGGATATTTGATCCAAAATTTCAACTTTAGCAATCTTCTCAGCGGGTTGTTCAATAGCAAACAAACTATCATATGGTTTAACTGTATTTTCAGACATATTACATTACCTCTGATACAGTTTTTTTAGTCGATGTATTTTTAGCACTCGCCAACTGTTCAATTTTAGCTATAGGGTTTTCAAGATCAAAATAAATGACGGCAGGATCAGGAATCGAGTTTTCATTATAGTTTTGCAAATAACAAAAAAAGTTACCTTTACTGCGAAGAGTAGCATTCTGCAAAACAAAATCTAAACAAAAACTATCTTGCACACCTTGGCTTTGCAGTTGCTTTAAACAACCGTGTAATATATGCAACAAGTCCACCTCACTTACCGCACATCGTGAACTGACTGCTGCAATGGTGTTATAAGTAGAGTTAATAATTAAGTAATAAGGGAAGTAACGCCGTACTTTATCTTCGTTCCAAAAGTTTTCTGGCATCTGAGCATCATCAATCAGTTGCTCAGGAAAAAGTTGATAAGCTAACTCTGTATACCCTGTACCTTGGCAGTCACGATAATACATGCCAACGGGCTCTCCTCGCTCCATTTTCAACACGATATTTTGTTGGTGAGCCAGTAACACAATGCCATAATTGGCCTGTAAAGCAAATAAAGGTTCAACAACATACTTACAGTATTGATTAAACCAGTATTTTGCAGCCTGACTAATCGATATATTTTTATGACTAGCAACCGTTTTCACTCTATCTGCAATTAAGGAGTCTGCTGCTAATGGATGTTGTTGAGTTAATGTTGCCAGTACAACCGCTTCTTCTTGAGGGGTATGCATTAATAAGTTGTCACGCAAAGCAACCAATGACTCAGCAATCACCTCACCTTCTGAATTAATTAAGCCAATAAAAGCAGGCTCTTGCATCACTTTAAATGAAGCGTACTGCTGGCCAAACGAGCACAATTTCTCAGTATCAAATACCTGTTGTAGCCGTGTTCCCCTTATCACTTCTTTTAGTGACAAGTTACGTATAGAGTTTGTGAGCTTAACACTGAGAGAAAACTTCAGCATATAAGGCAAACCAGGACTATAGAGTGAGCGGGTGGAAGACGTTGGATACCAGTTTTCACCAATCGCACCTAGATTAACTAATAATCCCCTTTCTTGATACTGTTGAATATCGGCTGTGTTTAGTAATAGCTTAGCCTGCCAAGGATGCACTGGTAACAGCAAGTAATTCTCAGGCACCTTACCAAAAACAGCCTCACTTAATTGCGTATCTGCAGTTAACAGTTGTTGTATTCTTTCACTAATTCCATAATGGCCGGTACTATCAGTAATCGTAATAGATGGAGAGACTGCAAACCAATATAAGGCAAATTTGGCCTGGTGCTCTGGAGCAAAAAGGCGAGCATCCTCTTCAGAAAATTGTTCTCGACTTTTTGGCGCAGGATGCACTGAGTGGCCTGCAATTAGCCCTTGTTCTGCTTGCGCAAAGTTCAATTCACCACTATAAATAGCCTGCAAATTATCACGTGCTGCAATGGCTGCTTGTGTATTAGCACGGCTTTCAACCACTCGCTGAATAAATATCGACTTTTGCTCATTGGTTAAGTCACCAACGATATCTACATCATTAATAATAAGCTGCAAAAACTCATTAAAGTTGAGTAGTTTTTCTTCTGATTTTTCTGACTGACTGACTAGTTTTAATGGCAACTGATATTCATGAATTCCTAACGCAGAATGATAACTTACTGGTATATAAATCAGTTGTTGTCCATTATTTAGTGGAACAATTGCCACTTCTTGATTAGCACTACTCTTTTGCCAAGTAACCGCTTTCGACTCTCGAAGAAAGGAATTTAAAAAACAATTAATCGAAATATCTGCTTGAATACTTTCTGGGTCAAGACCTACAGAAAAGTTTACTTCAGTCACAAAATTCCCCTTACAACATAGAGAAGTTCATTAGGAGAAAAGGCTAATCCTCTGTATCCAAAAATCAGCCAAAACTTGTCGAACAATAATTAGAATTACGTAACCTGGATAATCAGGATTAACAAAGCAAATGATAATCATTTTCATTAAATAAAGCGAGCATTTACTTGTGTTTTTTTAAAGAAAATAGTCAAAGCACAAGCTGACTATTTCACAAAGTGAAATAAAGGGCTTTTCGACAGGCCACCAGCATGCCTTCAAGCCAATGCCTTAATTGCGAATTTAGCGAAGGCCAGAGACAGCAAACAATTAGTAGAGGTGCCCTTAACTCTATTTTAACTGTGGCGTATTTGTCATAAATCCAAGTTTATTACTTTCTAAGAAGAAACAAAAAGAATCCACCGCCCATTATAGACGCCAATACTCCCGCAGGAATCTGCCAGGGGAATAACCAGTTTCGCCCTAACCAGTCAGCGACTACCATTATTATGCTACCCATAAGCCCTGCAATAACCAACTGATTACGAGCTGCATATTGGCCAAATAATTTCGCGAGCTGAGGTGCCAATAAACCAACAAAGCTCAATGGCCCAACAACCAGAGTAGCAACTGTCGTTAATATTGCTGCAATTATTAGCAGCCATAGTCGTACTTGCTGACAGTTCATACCTAATCCAGTTGCAGCTGCTTCACCTAATGTCAGCAGATCCAGGCAGCGGTGCAATAATAAAAGCATACTCAATAAAATAGTAGTAACCACCAGTAGCAGGATAACATCCATATTAGTTGCCAAATACGTTGACCCTGATAGCCAATGTAAAATTGCTTTAGCCTGGTCAGTACCACTTGTCAATAATATACGAATTGTTGCGTCTAAAAATGCACTGAGCCCAATTCCCGCCAAGACCATTTGGCTTGGTGAAAATCGGCTACGCTGAGAAAGTAACCACATTATCCCGAATGCTAGCAACGCCCCCATACTACCAAATAATAACTGCTCTCCACGAGATGATATAATTCCAGTTATCACTCCTACAATTAACATTAAAGCAACGCCAGAGCTGACACCCATAATTTCTGGACTTGCCATGGGATTTGCAGTTATTCGCTGAATGGCACACCCTGCAACAGCCAGCCCCCACCCTGCTAACAAAGCAGCAAATACTCTAGGAAATCGAAGTGTCAATATACTATTCGTTAATTGAACAGCCCAACCGTGTTCATTTTTTCCTACTAATAAAGCAATAGCCGTACATAGTATTGCTATAACCAAACAAACCGTAAGCAGTTTAACAAAAGCATATTGCTTTATATTTATCGGCTGTTCAGACACTACCTTTGCTACAGCAGAAAGCGGATTACGCAGCAATAACCAAATGAGACAAGGAGCTCCTATCAGCGCAGTTATTGCACCAGCAGGTAACAACTCCCCCCCTACCCCAGAAAAAGGCTGGATAACTAAGTCTGCCATTGACATTAGCAGAGCGCCTATGATCGCACTGGTGACCAGTCTAGTATAAAACTGTCTAGCACCAGCTAACTTTGCAAGCGCAGGAGCCACTAATCCCACAAAGCTAATTATCCCCACTGTACTCACAATACTCGTTGTCATAAAAACAGCTAGCGTTAATGAGATTAACCGGATAGTACCTACTTTTACGCCTACGGAGGATGCCAACTGCTCCCCCACCTGCAGTAACATTAAAGGCCGTTGAAATAATAACAACAGAATAAATGGAATAGCAATTTGTGGTAATAAATGAGTTACATTTTGCCAGTCGGTTTGACTAAGATCCCCAGCCCCCCAAATAAACAAGCTAGTCAGTTGCTGATCATTAAATAACACCAGCACTCTATTAACTGCCCCAAACAATAAGCTAATGACCATACCCGCCAAAACCATTTGTAAGGGGGCAAAACCTTTGCGGGCGGAAATAAGGAATACTAAACCTGTCGCAAGCAAGCCCCCAATAAAAGCAAACCAGTCAGGATCTATGGCTAAACCACTAGGTGCTAACAATAAAGCACAAGCCAGACCCAACTCAGCCCCGGCAGCGACACCTAATGTAGTGGGTGATGCTAACGGATTACTTAGCACTTGTTGCATAACACACCCAGCTAATGCCAGTCCCGCTCCAACTAATAGTGCAATGGCGATCCGTGGTAAAAAGCTGTAAAAATAGATAATTTGCCTGAAGTCATTCTCATCGGGAGCAACTGTGGCCTGCCACACCAAGTCAAGTGGTAAGTTAGCAGACAAATTAAAGAGAAAAATACTTCCACTTATTAATGACAACACAACCAACCATAAAACAAGCTGGGGGCTTATTATAAAAAAGCGTGTTAAGGGAGCTGAATAAAATAAGTTTGTCATTAGCTGACACTACTTTGTTATTGGTTTTGCCATTAAATGGGCATCTCTAAAAATAGTAATTTTTTTCATGAGAGCAAGGCAGCACCGCACGGAAGGCCACAGTGTATAAGTAATACATGAGGACCTGAGTACGGAGGTAACGCAGCTATCGAGGAAAAAGTGCATTTTTAGAGGTGCCCATTAATGCTTCTGTTAGTGTATCACTTAACCTTACAGCAGCATTAATACCACCAAATGCCCAAATAGGTGGTAGCTCATAAACTCGCTTGCTACGGGTAAATGCCATTGCTTGCCAAAGGGGCGTTGAAAATAATTTTGCTTTATCTGTTTTATTTAGTGGCCCAAAATAAATAACATTCGCCTGCTGACTCAGTGCCAGCTTATCTACACTGGTTGAGGCAAATCCCCATAAGTTAGTTGATCCCTGCCAGGCATTCGTTAACCCCATCATTGTTAACGTTTGGCCCACTAACGAATGAGTGCCATGTATGCGAATATGTTTATCACCTATAAAACGAACAAGAAAAAAAGGTCGTACAGATTTGCCTGCTTTTTTTAGTTGACTGCCATTGTTTTGAATATGTTGCTCTGCTTCAGCAATTAGTTGGGATACTATATTTTCTTTTGCTGTTACAATAGCCAGTTGATTTAATACTTTTTTTGCTTGGCTAAATGGATCACGCTTTTTATTATAAACCGTTAATACCATTGTTGGCGCAATTGCTTGGAGAGATGGGTATAAGGGACTTAAATGGCTACTCATCAAAATCAAGTCTGGTTTTAGCTGGGTCAATAACTCTAAATTAGGTTCACGCCTTGACCCTACATTTTTGACCTGACTCGGTAACTGTGGCTTAACTACCCATTGGTTATAACCGTCACTATCCGCAACAGCATACGGTGTTACCCCTAAAGCCAGTAGGCTTTCTGTTAATACCCAGTCCAGTGTAACAATTTTAGAGGGAGTTTTAGCTAGTTCCAAAGTACCCATTTCATGAGTAATGGTTTTTGCTTGTACAGTAAAACCAAATAACAAACCAATTAATAATAAATACTGCACAGCTAACTCCTTCGCAAGCATAGATAGATTATGGCGCTACGCCTGGACACAAAAAGCTTAAAATAAAAACACATTAACGAACAAAACTGACGATGCTATCATTCTCTGGGTGAGCAAATAGCCCCATGGGAATACCGTAAATAGCTTCCAGCATTTCAGCTTGCATAAGCTCAGTGGGGCTACCTTGTGCCATAACCTTTCCAGAATGTAAGGCAATTAAATAATCGCTAAACCGAGCAGCCATATTAATGTCATGCAATACCATAATAACCGTTAATTTCAGCTCCTGATTTAAGCGTCTAATAAGAGACAACAGTTCATACTGATGAGCAACATCCAGTGCCGAAGTAGGTTCATCTAATAATATACAACGGCTGTTTTGTGCTAATAACATTGCCACCCAGGCTCGCTGACGTTCGCCACCCGATAAAGTGCTTACTAAACGCTTGGTATAAGCTGTCATACCGACCAAGTCAATGGCCTGATTAACCATTGCACGATCCTCAGCATTATATCGGCCTAAAGCACCACGCCAAGGGTATCGGCCAAAGTAGACTAACTCTTCGACTGTCACACCGTCAGGCACCTGTGGTTGTTGAGGCAAATAAGCAACCTGCAAAGCAAATGCTTTGTTACTAAAGTCATCTAATGGCTGATCTGCTAGAAAAACTTTGCCACTAAACGGCAGGTGTTGTCTGCTTAACAACTTCATGAGCGTCGACTTTCCAGAACCATTATGGCCCAGCAGTGTGGTTATTTTTTCTACTGGAAATACTAAAGAGGCAGGCTTAAGAATTTGTTGCCCTCCTACCTCAAAAGTTACATTAGAAAGGGTGAACATTACCTAGTACATCCTAATGCAGATACTAAAGCTGATTGCCTATACAACAACTGTCCCTTCATTTAATGATTAATTTGATATAAGAGCACCTCTAACGATTGTTTACAGTCTCTAACCTTTTGCTAAATTCGCAACCAGCCGTACACATCGCAAGCCATCTTGCTCAAGAATCCATCAGGTTGCACAAAGGCCATAAACAATTATTAGAGGTGTCTAGTTAGTTACAACATGTTGCTATTGTTAAAGTCAATATAGTTTGCTTAACAGAAACGTAAATGATAATGATTTTTATGTTGATTACAATAAAATTATTTGCTTAACTAAGCTGATCTACCAAGACACATAAGAAATATGTGTTATTTCACTATTTTCGTTATCTAGAAAATACTGGTTATCTCCTCACTTTACCCAAAACGAATGGTGTTTAGGTGAGACCATTAGGCGACGAAGCCCCATACCTATAAGTAATAGGTGATTGGGGTAAGGAGCGATGATAACAAAACCTAAAAATGATTCGTGAAGGGTATATGCTGTCAATTACTCTTGAACAGACCTCTCCTCCTTATAAGCTCTATTTAATTGCAGCAATTGCCGCCCTAATGGGAATTGGCCAAAATGGGTTACTGGTTGCACTACCTATTTTAACTGAATCATCAAATATCCCGCTTTATATTTGGTCAATTATTATCGCGACAGGTAGTGTACTTTTTTTACCAAGTTCTCCTTTTTGGGGACAACTTAGTGACCGTCATGGCCCTAAACCTGTAGTTATTCAAGCACTAGTTGGGTTTGTTATCAGTTTTTCATTAATGCTACTGTTTGTCTGGCTAGCTCACTTGCAGTGGCTAACAACACCTCTTGCTATCGCAGGCTTGTTATTGGCTAGGGTTATTTATGGTTTAACTGTCTCCGGAATGGTGCCTGCTGCTCAGCACTGGGCAATTATTTTACAAGGTGAGCAAGATAGAATAACAGCCATTGCTATGGTAAGTGCAGGCCTAAGCTGTGGTCGCTTGCTTGGCCCACTATTGGCGTTAGGCTTGTTACAGTGGCATCAGTTTGGCCCACTGATGGTGATGAGTATCTTACCCCTGATTGCGCTACTACTGGCTATTAAATTAAAGGCACCTTGCCGTTCAAGCTCAGCCGAACCCTCTAATCAAAAGCTCACAAAAGAAAAACAAAAATGGCAATGGCCAAGTTGGAATTTATTCCCAATGCTGATAATAGCCATCAGTTTATGTACAGCTGTTGCGTTACTCCAATACACACTGTCACCATTAATTCAGCAAATTACACATTGGTCCACAGGTACGATTAGTCAAGTAATTGGTGCTCTACTGACTATTAGTGCAGCCACTACGCTTAGTGTGCAGTTAGGTGTAGTAAAAACTAAACGGCTATCAATAACATCATTATTTCATTGGGGAGCAAGCCTGTTTTTAGTAGGCTTTATTATGTTTCTAATCCCTTATTTACCCATGTTTTTTATTGCCATTAGTTTAATGTCTGCAGGCACAGCCCTGCTTGTGCCTGCCTATACAACAACTGCCACCCAACTAAGCAGTCTAGGACATGGCACAGTAACTGGCTATATTTCTATGTCACACACAATCGGCTATGGTTTGGCAGCACTGACGGCAGCATCGGTGATTTTTTCACCTTATGTGCCTATAGGAATCTGTATAATTTGTGGATTATTATGCTGTGCTTTTAGTATAAGGCAGGTAAAGTCTAACCAATAAGCTTATAAATATAGTCTTTCACTTGCTCTGGCTATTGGTAAGTATAAGTAGATAAACAAAGCCAGCCAACGAAAATATAAGTAAAACAACAGAAGTCAAAGCAACAATCATCAAAACAATATGAACTCTAGGTTTTCTTCATTTGTCTCAAGTTGCCAATGACTGATTCTAACGCTCGATCAAATAACAGATTATCGTCAAGTAATGTGACGTTACCGTGATCAACATCTAAAGCCAACTCTAAACTTGTTTTTTCAGCGACTTTCATGCCTGTTCGGTTAACAAAAATATATTTATCTGCTGGCTTTATAAACGCAGCAAGTTTGGCACGAAATTTATTATCTTCATTTAATCCAAACTCAACCCAATTACCCACTTTCATGTGGGCTATTTTGTTTAAACTCTGTTCACTGACAGCTGGCTCATTCAGCTTGGCAGACTGCTCTGCCACTTTATTGTCATTAACAACCGTTGCGGGCTTTTCTGGTTCCTTCATTTCAACCACCTCAGCTTGGTCATTAATGACTGGAGGGGGCTGCTGTGGATCAGGCTTCACCTCAGCGCTAGATGCTACTGATTGATCCGATTGTTTTACTCTTGTTTTAGCGGCAGTAGCAGTAGGCCTAGCTTGCCTCAAGCTTTGTACATGTAAATTCTGTAGCTGTTTAAATAACTGCCGCTGTTTGTAGGGGTCAAATGAGATTTCTGTTAAGCTATCCCTCAACTGTCTCATTAAGGGGGGCACCATCTTAAGCAGCTTCTTTTTATCTTCAGTACTGGTATGAGGCTGGACACTCCATATTAACTCATCCATCACTGCAATAGCATGTTGCCATGCTTGCGACTGCTCCCCTGCTTTTAAATAAGCAATAAACAAGACATTGGTCCAACCTTCTTGTAACAACTCAGTTACAACGTCTGGTAGCTGACCATTCTCTATTCGTTTTTGAATTTCTTGGGTAGCAAGCTGTTTTGCCTGATCTGTTTTTGCCTTACCTTCTTCAGCGTCTTTAATTCGCTGCTCAACAAGTGAAGCTCGACGCTGCTCCTTTTGAACAAATGCAGTAAAGTCATCTACCAGCTCATTAAATAATTCAATATTGTCAGCAAAACCATGTAACAACTTTTGTACAACCTCAACCATCTTGTCATATAGCTTTTGCTGGGCTGCATTATCTTTCTCATCACAGCCTAGTGCAGCTGACGCCATTTCATTCAATAAACGACGAGCAGGGTGAGATGCTTTACTAAATAAGGCCTTATCAAGAATAGCTACTTTTAATAAAGGAATTTGCAAGCGACTAATGACTGCTTTGAACTGATTGGGCAGGTTACGGTCGTCCAGAATAAATTCAAACAACATTGACACCAGGTTAATAACATCCTGGTCAACCTGACCGATGGTTTTACTTTGATCATAACTTTTTAACAGGCTTTCCAATGCTGTTTTGATATCAACCTGTTCAGCTGGTTGACTGGGAGCTGGTAACTGCTCTACAGCAGGTTGATGTTGAATTTGTGACAACATCCCCATTAAATCTGGCTGGCTAACGGCTGGCAGGTTATTGGTTGAAGCTTGGGAGTTCTGTGGAATTGATAATTGAGCAGCAACCAATAGATCTCGAAGAGCTAAAAATGCTTCCTGGGCTGCTTGAGCATCCATCATTAGCTGCCCACTGTCTGCTGCCCCTCCTCCATCAACAGTCGTCCTTCTATAAATAGGAGCCCTTTGACTTTGTACAGGGCGACTGGTCAGCTCAGGCATTACTCCTGCTTCTTTTAACAGCTGATTGGCTCCATGATAAAGCTGGTCAACAGCACCGAGCACATATTTCTCAAATAGCCTGAAAACAATGAGCTTAACTTTGATATCTATATCTAGCTTCTTTGTCGCTTGGACAAATGCCTGACAAAGCTTTTCTGGGCCAATCGGATTGGCTTTATCGTTAATAGTTTGTGGTAATAAGCTGTCAATGCGGGTGGTTAAGTGCATCAACTGCATGCCATGATCGCGATTGATCACTTTCGATACCATCGTGTCGATGGCAACTGTTTCTTCAAGATCCTCATTATTAACTAATGAAAGCGCATCAAAAGAAAGTTCATCTAGCTCAACTTGACTGCCCTGCTTTGGGGGGCCAACTAACTCATTGAAGTTTTGCTGGTAGGCTTCAAAAAAGCTCATCTCAATCGCTTTGCGCTGCAATCGCACCTCGCGCATGGCTTCAAAGTAAATATTTTGCTCTGTATTAGAGCCTGCTCGATCGGCCATCTCGAACAGGGTGTCATCTGCATTTTCAAACAAACTGCGAATACAGGATTGAAGCTGATTAAGGCAATGTTCACAAACCTTAACTAATGGTGCTGAAAGGCGAGTAGCTGGTTTCACGGACTTGGTATTTATTGACGATAAGCGAACAACCTTCGAATCTTCCTGCATTAGCTATTTCTCCGCATTTGCCCGACCCACTTTCATGTACTGTCAAAAGCCGGGAAGACTTCCTGTATAGAAAACAGATAGCTGCACCTATCATACAACCGTATGAGAAATAGTTCCATTGATTTAGTGAGAGCCATCAAAGTTATTATAGTAACTTCAACACATCAAAAAATGGTTAAAAGCAAGGATATGAGATTGATGTCACAATATTTTACAGTATTGAAAAAGACATTTCATGCCGAAATTCCTAAGCTGAAGAACAACGAGTTAAAACAATAACTACTGATGTTAAGCCTTAATAACTTTAGTAAATTTATGCCAATTGTTTATTTTTGATTAACTAACTATTCCAAAATTGTCTAGCCATTTTAACGCCACCCTTTTACTCACCGTTTGCTTAACAATAGTGTTAGTATTACATGGGCTTTTTAAATTTATGTAGCGCTAATATGAGTAATTCCGAAGAAACTCAAAGCCATCAAAATACAGCAATATCTCACACAATTGGTCGTGGGATGTTGGTTGCTGCCTGGATCACTGCACTGCTATTGCTAACCCTTTATTTCAGCAACTGGGAAAAACAACGGCATAACCCAAACCAAGTACCAGTTGCCCAAGTTAACCAGGATGGCAGTCGTGAAGTCAGGCTAACGCGCAACCGCTATGGTCACTATGTTGCTAATGGTTATATTAATGGTAAAGAAGTCCAGTTTTTTTTAGATACTGGAGCAACTAATGTTGTGATTCCAGAAGCGGTTGCAAAACACCTGAGTCTACCAAAGCTCGCTACTCACAAAGCACAAACCGCCAATGGCACGGTTGATGTGTTTGTCACCCGATTAGCCAGCCTTACCCTAGGTAATATTCGTTTTTTTGATGTCGATGCCAGTATCAATCCACATATGGAAGGTGATGAAATTTTACTGGGTATGAGTGCATTACGCCAATTAGACTTTAGCCAGCAAGGTGACCAGTTAATACTTAAGCTACCCCAACAAAATTAGATATACTAATCCTCTTAAAACAACTAACCCTACATTACCGAAGGCAATAATGATTGACCCAGTAATTCTAAAACAAGCTGTAATAGATAATGTGAACCAAGCACTGGCTGAAGATGTGGGAAGTGGTGACATCACTGCTCAATTAATACCTGCTAAAGCTGAAGCCACTGCCTATGTGATTTCTCGGGAAACAGCTATCATTTGTGGCCAACCATGGGTAGATGAAGTATTTAAACAAGTGAACCCAAGCCTAATCGTCAACTGGCAGGTAGAAGAAGGTCAATTTGTTACCGCTAACCAGCAACTATTTAGTGTAACAGGCTGCGCTCAAGCAATCCTGACTGCAGAACGAACAGCCCTCAATTTTTTACAAACCCTTTCTGGCACAGCCACTATTTGTCATGAATATGCCAAACTAGTGAAGCATACGCCAGTAAAATTACTGGATACTCGCAAAACCATCCCTGGCTTACGAGTTGCCCAAAAATACGCGGTAACTAAAGGTGGCTGTTATAACCACCGTATTGGTCTATATGATGCCTACCTAATTAAAGAAAACCATATCAATGCCTGTGGCTCAATTACCAATGCTGTCAATCAAGCGAAACAGCTCAACCCAGGTAAGCCTGTCGAAGTCGAAGTAGAGTGTTTTGCGGAGTTAGAAGAAGCTCTGGCAGCAGAAGCAGATATCATCATGCTGGATAATTTTTCCCCTGAGCAATTAATCCAGGCAGTTGAACGGGTAAAAGGAAGAGCAAAGTTAGAAGCATCAGGTGGGATTAATAAACACACCCTGGTTGAAGTAGCCACCACAGGTGTCGACTATATTTCAATTGGAATGCTAACCAAAGATTGTCGTGCTATCGATTTATCCATGCGGTTCGAAGAACAAAATTTGAAAGGTAATTGAAAAATTAAAACAATTAATACCCTAACCTCTGAAAGTATCGTAAAACCACTTAACACCCTTTCCCTCTGGGAGAGGGCTGGGGTGAGGGAAAAATTTGATAATTATATTGGATGTAAAGCATGCAAAAAATTTTAGTAACAGGCGGAGCTGGCTACATTGGAAGTCATACCTGTGTTGAGCTACTGAATAAAGGCTATGAAGTGGTGGTAGTGGATAATCTATCCAATAGCCATCCAGAATCGTTGGATCGTGTACAGAAAATATGTAATAAACCACTTACCTTTCATAAAATCGACATTCTGGACACTGAAGCCTTAGAGCAAGTATTTAAACAACATCAGTTTTATGCTGTCGTCCATTTTGCTGGCTTAAAAGCTGTCGGTGAGTCCTCTGAAATCCCCCTTACTTATTACGAAAACAATGTGTCAGGCACCATCAAACTGTGTCAAATGATGCAAGACCATCAGGTTAAAAACCTGGTATTCAGTTCATCCGCTACTGTTTATGGGAACCCAGCTAGTTTACCTATTGTTGAAAACTTTCCACTATCAGCCACTAACCCCTATGGCCGCTCAAAACTTATCGTGGAAGATATATTAAGAGACCATTACCAAGCTGATAACCGCTGGAATATTGCTCTACTTCGTTACTTTAACCCAGTAGGCGCACATGAATCCGGTTTAATTGGTGAAGATCCCAATGGCATCCCCAATAACCTAATGCCGTATATCTCCCAAGTAGCCATTGGTAAACGTAAACAACTTAACGTATTTGGTAACGACTACAATACTCCCGATGGCACTGGCGTGAGAGACTACATTCATGTAGTAGACTTGGCCAAGGGACACGTCAAAGCCATCGAAAAAATGGCTGATAAGCCAGGCTGCCAAGCCTATAACCTGGGAGTAGGCAACGGATACAGTGTATTAGAAATGGTAGAAGCCTTCGCCAAAATTAGCGGCAAACCCATCCCCTACCAAATTACCGATCGCCGCCCCGGCGATATAGATGCTTGCTATGCCAACCCAGCATTAGCGAAACAAACTCTTCACTGGGAAGCCACCAAAACCCTAGAAGATATGATCAACGATACATGGCGTTGGCAACAACAAAATCCTGAGGGGTACTCTGCAAAATAGCTCCACAGCTAAAGTGCTTAAACAACGATGTTATAGATATCTAAAATAATAGTTGACAAATTATTTCAATAATCGCTTTATCAAGGTATAAGAGAAGGCTTCAAGTAACCAAAAGAAATCTAACACTTCTCTTATATCTCTTCTATGCTTAAAGGTGCCGTCTAATAAAAAGCTGAGACCGGGATGAGTACCTTAGCAATCAATCAACGTATTACTTTTAGTGAAACCATAAATAGAAATACACTAATATTAGTGTTTTTTCTATCCGGTTTTGCAGGCCTGATCTATGAGTCGATTTGGACTCAATACTTAAAACTATTTTTAGGTCATGCCGCCTATGCCCAAACTTTAGTTTTAATTATTTTTATGGGAGGCATGGCACTTGGTGCCTGGTTAGCAAGTAAATATCTACATAAATTTAAAAACTTATTTTTAGCATATGCAATCGTTGAAGCGATTGTCGGTATTTTCGCATTAGTATTTCATAATATTTATGTAACCAGCACTGATTTTTCTTACAATATTGTCATGCCTTTTCTTGGTAGCAGCTTACAAATTGAAGTTTTTAAATGGAGCTTAGCAACCCTCTTAATCCTGCCACAAACTATCTTATTAGGCAGTACATTCCCTCTAATGAGTGCCGGCTTTATCCATTATTTTCCTGAAAAGAAGGGGCACTCACTCTCTATTTTATATTTTTCTAATAGCTTTGGCGCGGCAATTGGTGTATTAGTTGCTGGCTTTTATTTGGTTCACACCGTAGGATTACCTGGTACATTGCTAACAGCAGGGTTGATTAATTTTGCTGTAGCACTTATCTCATGGATAACCAGTAAACAATTTGTAGATGAAAGTATTCAATCCACTCATCTGGACAAACAAGAAGTTGAGACTCATAAAACACTAAAGGTTTTACTTATCGTCGCAGCCATCACTGGAGCTGCCTCTTTTATGTATGAAGTCGCCTGGATTCGTATGTTAAGCATGGTGCTAGGCAGTTCCGTTCATTCCTTTGAGCTAATGCTAAGTGCTTTTATTTTGGGTTTAGCCATCGGAGGTTTTTGGATTAGAAATAAAATCAGCAAAATAACCAATCCAATCCAATGGTTAGGTTATATCCAAATAATAATGGGGATACTCGCTGCGTTAACCATTGTCTTTTATAACTACACATTCGACTTTATGGCTTTTACCATGCATGCATTACAGCGTACGGAGCCTGGTTATATTTACTTTAATTTGGTTAGTCATGCAATATGCCTAGTGATTATGTTACCCGCTACAATCTGCGCAGGAATGACATTACCATTAATTACCTATATTCTACTAGAGAATGGCTATAATGAGCGTTCAATTGGTTGGGTATATTCATCTAATACTATAGGTTCTATTTTGGGGGTAGTAATTGCTGTTCAAATTGTAATACCATTATTCGGTTTAAAAAACTTAATTGTAATTGGAAGTACTATTGATATCCTTATTGGAATAATTGCCTTAGCTTTATTTAAATATAAACTTAAAACTAAGTTCGTAGCTTTCATATTATCTCCCCTATTACTTTCATTTATTAATTTCAACGAACTAAAAATGGCATCAGGAGTTTATAGATCAGGTACTTTACCCAACTCTGACTTATCAAACATTATTTATCACGCGGACGGAAAAACAGCAACAGTAGCTGTTATAAAACAAAGAAAGGAAAAAAATACAAGGATATATATTAGCACCAACGGTAAGACAGATGCAAGTGCAACAATAAGTCAAGATCACCCTCCCACTCCTGATGAAGATACTATGATTTTAACAGCAGCTATTCCTATGGCAATAAAAAGCAATATTTCAAGTGTTGCTATAGTAGGAATTGGATCAGGAATTTCTAGCCATGTTTTTTTATCCAACCCCCAAATAGAGAGTGTAGATACAATAGAAATTGAGAAAGAAATGGTAGAAGGAGCAAAATTTTTCAAAAACTTCAACTTCCGGATTTTTGATGATGCTAGAAGTAATATACATATAGCAGATGCTAGAACTTTCTTTTTTTCCAATCAAAAAAAATATGATGTAATAATGTCTGAGCCTTCTAATCCTTGGGTTAGTGGAGTTGCCAGCTTATATACAACAGAATTCTATAGTTTAATAAAAAAATTTATAAAGGAAGATGGTTTATTCGTTCAGTGGTTACAAATTTATGAAATCGACATAAACCTCGTTTTTTCCGCATTTAGAGCCTTAGGGGAAAATTTTAATGACTACATTGTTTATGCATCCAATCAAGGGGATTTGATAATAGTTTCATCTCCAAATAAAAAAATAGACATTAATTATATTGACATTTTCAACATCGACAACATTAGATCCGATTTATCAAGAATAAAACACTCTAGTATAGATGATATAATCATACATGAAATAACCAACAAAGCTATCTTAAGTAAAATAATTAATAAAACAAAAACAAACCCCAACTCTGACTATTTTCCAATAATTCAACAAAAATCTGATAAAACCAGATACTTTAAATCATCAGCGCACGCAATCTTTGATTTAAAGTTATCACATATAACAAAAATAAAAACTAACAATAAAATCAACATAAAAAATCTAAATAAAGAAAACACCTTCTTCATTGCACAAAAAATAAGCCAAACAAACAAATCAAATATAACCCTTAAAAATTCAATTTATAACAAAGAATTTTTTTGCAAAAATAATGGCTTATTAGATGAGTGGATTAAAAAAACAGCTACATCGTTATACACCTCTTCATGGCTAAACAAAAAAGTAGCCTTGGATCACATTGAAGCTCACTTCAAAGACTCTTGTCCAGTAGAAAAAGTCAATAATTTAAAAGAATACTTCACTAGTATAGCCACCAACAAATATTCAGATACAATAAAACAAGTTGAAAAGTTCATTTTACTGAATAATACAATCGATCTACCAATGCGAGTATCATATAGCTATGCACTTGCAAAGCTAAACTACAAAGAAGATGCAAAAAGAGAAGTTTCAGAAATAAATAGGAAAGTTAAAAATAACCTTATAGTAACATACATTGATGCCTTGTTAGATTAGATGACTCCAAAAAAAATAATATCAATCACTATTTATATAGCAAGCATTGTCTTTATTATATTATATACATATAGCATTAAAGATCATATAACAACATTAGAAAAAACAAACTATAAAACCATTATGATTTGTTTTTTTTTATATTATGTGTTTTTTTTTATCAATGGTTTTGTACTAATGAAGTCAATAACTTTATTGAAAAGCGACAAAAAAAACAAAACCTTGTTTTTCAAAATAAGTATTTACTCATCATTTTATAATTTAATAACTCCATTTAAAGCTGGCAGTATTTTAGCCAAATGGCACTTACTTAAAAAATATTTTTGTATTTCTAACAAAAATTTTATTTCATCATTTGTATATCTAAATATAATAAACTACTCAATTTCACTAGTCGCACTAAACATTTCAACTATAGTGCTTGTACAGAAATACGATATAAGAACCTTTCTACTATTTGACATACTAGTTACAGCTCTGTCAATTATCATTCTATACCATACAAAAAAAATATTAACCTATATAAAAATAGAAAACTTGCTTACAAAAAAAAACTTGAAGACAACACTAAAAATCACCACTTCACTTTTAATTCAAGTAGGAATTGGATCGTTAATAATTTATTATATATTTTTATCAATAGAAAAAGATGCAAATCTAACTACAAGTATCGTTTTATTTTGCCTGATAAACCTTAGCACATTCATCGCAATAATACCTGGAAATATAGGCTTTCGAGAGATCGGCTTAGGTGCAATATCAACTTTTATAAATTTAGACTTTAATATTGTTTTTACAGTTGTATTAGTAGATAGAATAATACAAACTAGCTTTATCTTTATTTTATCATTGCATTATTTTATTATAGAAAAAACAAAAAACTAGCAATCCTTTTAACTAAAAAACTATTTAACTTCATAAACAGAAATTAAATTTTCGCCACCCTTTAGCTTCACAATGCATCTTTTATTAATTGCTTTATAAAAATCGATTTTTTTGCTTTTTATCCAATCAATATTTTTATAAAGACTTTCTTCGTAATACATATTATTACTTTCATCAATAACAAGCCATTTAACACCAGTTTTTTTTGCATATTTTATAACTTTTTCTAAGCTATCATTTGGAATCACCCTAAATACTCCACCTAATATATATGCATGCCCAGGATGAAACGAAAAAATCGGATCATTTTTATTAATTATTTTTTTACACAAAAATAATGGATCACTTTCTTTCGCTGACTTCCTTGTCATTTTAACCTCAAAAAAAGCATTATTCAAAGAAAATAATAAAATCAAACCCAAACAAAAAAACCAACATAAAAAAGTGTTAATTTTTAAATTAAAATACCTAAAAATATAATAAAATTCACAAACCACCACAACTACGGCAAAGGGAAAAATAACGTATACATACCTACCAATTAAACCAGAGAAAAACGAAACGAATATAAAGTAAAAAATAATACATAAAGACAAAATTTTTCTACACTCATCAAAAAAATTATTTATTTTTAAGGAAAATGAAGAAATAATCGACAAGATAAAGCATACAAAAAACAGATTGCCATTTAAATCTAAGATATAAATAATATTTTTATATAAATTCACTGCATAATCATCAACTCTAAAACCACTTTTTTTCGTATCTATTGAAATGGTATACCCTTCCATTTCTGATGAGTCTACTAAAAGTTTTCTTAACCTTCTCCTATTTTCAATTAGTTCAGAATAAGAAGATATAATTTTAATATCTTTCTTTTTACTGGTTTTCACTACATATTTGTTTAGCCTAAATCTTTGACTAGTTAATACCTCTCCTGTTTGCTCGTATAAGGCTATGCTATAAGGAATAAAAATAGTATTAAAACCAACTAGCAAATATATTATTATTTTTTTTTGAAAGTTATAAAGAATCAAATAACCCAAAAAAACAATAAAAAAGAAAATCCCTATATGCCTTGTAAGAAATAAGGTTGCAGAGGTTAAACCAAGAATAAATGCTATACTTCCTCTACCTCTTTCAATAACTTTTAAAGCTAAGATAAAGTTTACAGATAAAATAAAAATAAAAACCCCCTCAGTAAGTATAGAACTACCAAAATAAGCAAAAACCCAATTCAGCTGAACAATAAGACAAAAAATTAATGAATTTTCAGTACTTGAAATTTCCACTACATAAGCCATTAATAAAATTACAGCACAACTAATACAAAAAGTATTAATAAAACTAGCAAATAGTACTGGATCCATAAAAAAATTTCCAACACCTATTAAAAATGGAAAAACTGGGGGTAAAATTAGCCCTATGTCGATATGCTCCCACCCTTCAATAAAAAGTTTTCCATCATAGATAATACTCTCTCCAAGATAGAGATACGCAGCAGAGTCTGGAGAGTTTACACCAAACATATAATTATAGTTTATTAGTAAAGGATTAGAGAATACAAGACAAAAAATAATATAGATATTGACTCTATTTCTATAAAAAAAATTCTGGACCCATGTATAATAAAAATCACTTAACATAATAACTATGATTTAGCATAAAAAGTTTAGTGCTAAGATATACAAAATTTTAATATTAACCGTAGATTATGAAGGCCATCTAGCCTTGTAAAAGTTTATTTTTTATAATAGCTACAAACAGAATACCTTTACTAAATTATTAACTAATAACTGAAATATAAAAACCAAATAATAAGCACCATTTATCCCGCTTAGCCTATATTTATTTTACATTTCAAACTCTCGCCAGCACTAACTATTTAAATAAATACCACAACTTCAGAAAACTATAAATACATATTCCCAAAAAAACTAAGCTAAATCCTCAATATAAATCCATTCGTTTTTAATTTTTTTTATTTCGTATTTATTTTCAGACTTTAGGAGTAACTCAATATTATAACGATATGGAAAGAAATGTGTATGCAGATTAAAACCAAACTTATATGGCCTCTCTCTTGGTAAAATAATAATAATTCTTTCACTCGCAACCCTCCTAAATTCTTTTATCGCATCTATAGGGTTTATCAAGTGCTCCAAAACATGAGAACAAACAATTGTACTAATACGTTTATCTTTAAATGACAAATTATTTGCTGTACAATAGCAAAACTTATATTTTTTTTTAAAACATCTTGCAATATCACAGCATAGATAGTCAATTTTTCCATCTACATATTCCGATATAATACCGGAGCCACATCCTACATCAAGAACATTATTACCAATTATTAGACTTTGTAGCTCTCTCAATACCTCATCGCTTGTGTCTGATTTAGCTTTTAAATCACAGTCTTCCGTAACTCTGTAGTAATCTGTAATCTCTTTTTCACTAAAATTAAAAAAATTATCTCTAAACTCTAAAAAATATTTATATTTTTCTTTAAAAAGTATATAATATATAGGAGAGAATATGTATTTATTGTCACGAATTATTGGAGGTAACAACTCATTCAAGCACCAATTAAAAAAAGCAGCTATGCCATTTGAAAATTTCAATTAATTTCACCTGTTTTTTTTCATATACATTAAAGCTGTAATTTGTTCAGCAACCAAACCTATTAAAAAAATAATTAACCCATTACTTATTAATAGTGCACTCATATTCGTAAACCTCTCATATAAAACAAACGTATATAAATAATAAAAAAAACCTGTTATCACATGAAAAATACCTACTGGAAAAAAAACTTTCAATGGTGAGTACAACGTACCTACTTTAAAAATTATCAGCAAGAAACGAATACCATCACTCAACGGCTTAATATGACTTGCACTATTTCTTTTATTGAATTTAACTGGCATGAAACCAACTGAATAACCAGCTCGATAGAATGCCATTGTAATGGTTGTTGGGTATGAAAAGCCATTAGGTAAAATATTTATAAATTCTCTAAATTTTGCAGCATCAACCACTCTAAACCCTGAGGTTAAATCTTTTACTTTATTGCCTACGACATAACTAGAAAAACTATTATAAAACTTATTTGCTACAAGCCTGAAAAAATTTTCGTGTGAAGCATAATCCCTCGCAGCAATAATCATATCATAACCACTTTCTAACTTCTCTAACATTTGCTTTATATACTTAGGATCATGCTGGTTATCTGCGTCCATAAAAACCAAAATATCCCCACTTGCGCTATTTGCTCCAGATTTAATAGATGCGCCATTTCCTTTATTATAAGGATGAGTAACTTCCTTCACATTATATTTAGCACATATGCCACTAGTATTGTCCTTCGATCCATCATTAACAACCAAAATTTCAGCATTAATTTTTTGCTCTATTATTTTTTCTAAAAGAAGCTCTAGTTTAGAGCCATCATCCTTGCATGGTATAACTATGCTCAATTTATTCATATTCTTTTATCATTCTGCTATAGTATTTTATTTCACTTGAAACTCGTCTATCATACCTATACTCATACAGAATATTCATTACCTTTTTAGCTTGATTTATTTGTCGATTTTTAATAAATAAATAAACTAAATCAATCCCTACCCTAACGTGATTACGATCGTTCTCCCAAAGATCCTTTAAAATCTTCATTGCTAAGGCGTCATTATTAGCTACAATAAATAGCTCAGCTGCAATATTTTCAATCAACCATTTCCTTTTATATTTATAATTTACAACCCAAGTATAGAAATAATTAGACAGCTTTTTAATATCTATACTTCTACAATGGCCACTTCTATAAAAATAAACTAATTTTTCTAATGCAATAGTAACGTACTTTAAATTCTGCTCTCTTTTCTCGCTAATAAAAGTCATATAGTACTTTTCATCTATGATCTGATTATTAAGGCATAATATATGCATTTGATGCAAATTTGCACCAATTATCATTTTTGAATTTATTTTTTTAATTTTATTTACGGTATTTATTGCCTCTGATAACATACCTAAGTTACTATACTCACTTCCCAAGTCCATTAAAACCCTTATAGAGTTAGGATGTCCATTTTTAAAATGCTGTAGTAGAGTAAACTTATCCCCCCAAATATGAGAAAGTTGATAAGCAGTTAAATATATAGTGACAAAATATAATACTATACCACTCTTTATTAACTTATTTACTTTCTTCTTAAAATAATATACACCTAGACCAACTACTCCCCAAATTAAACCTATGGCTGGAAAATAGTTTCTATGTTCAAAATACAGTTCCAACCCAAGAAAACTAGACTCAACCCCATGTCCAATCAAAAAAAACAATATACCAAAACTTAAAAGTCTAACTCCCACTTTATTCCAAAATTTAATAACCAAAAATATAGTTGCAACCCATAGAAACAATGACATAACAGTTGTCCAGGGTTTTAGGATGCTAGAAGACTTTAAGAAATCATCATGAAATACTCCCATACTTACTACATCTGGTATAAATATATTTTTTATATATATAAACAAAACTCTTAACTGCGTTAGAACTCTCTCATATAGTGTAAACTCTCTCTCTTCATAGTTAAGACCAGGCAAGTAGTTCAAACCCACAAAAAAGATAAAATAAACTCCAAAAGCCACTCCCCCCACAAAAGTTAGAAAATAAATTTTTTTCAATATATTGCTAAAATATAATTTCTCACTAAACTTAAAAAAGAAAACCTCTAACAAAAATAGCACAGGCAGTGTTAACAAACCATTCTCTTTACTAAAAATAGCTAACGGATAAAAAAAGATAAAACTTAGAAAATAGAGGAGAATTGACTTATATACTACTAAGCTTACTCTTGCATAGTAATAGGCAATCATACTACATAGCATAAACAAACAACTTATTTGTGCCATGCGCTGTATAACATATAAAGTAGTACTAAAAAATAACGGATTTATTAACCATAGTAAAGCCACACAAAAAGCAGCCTGTTTGCTTTTATTTGCAATTTCTGTCTTATCGTACAAAATAACTGACAACCAAAAAATCAAACAAGCAATTAACAAGTGAATAAAAACATTTACCAGCTTAAAAAAAAATTTATTATCCCCCCACACCACATAGTTTAGTAAAAAAGATGCCATAGATACAGGCCTGCCTAAAGGACCTGATTCATTTTCAGAAACAACATCAATCCACGTAATATTTTTATTTTGTATCTCAAGTAACGGAATCAGATTATGATAGTCATCTAACAGTGCGGGTCCCCTAAGACCAGGTATATACAATACTACGCCGAGAATAATTAATATAAAGATGAGAACTTTTTTTTCTAAAAAAAAAGCTAGCTCATTGCTTGATGAGCTAGCTTTTTCACAAAGCTTATTCACGGCAATTAGCAGGTCTGAATTTCGGGTCTAATGTACCAGCAGTACAACTCCAAGTAACCCCTTGACCAACTGTACCAACTCCCGTAAAAATGAGAGTATCACCTTTTGTATCAGACCCTCCTAAAGTTGAGTTTAGTGTATAAGTAATGGTAGCTCTAGTATCTGATCCCTGGTTATATTCAATTTTAGTAATATAAGGGCTTTGTTTAGTGTTTAGACTTATACCACCGCCTGTTGCAGTCTTAGGCATTTTTGACGTTGATAGAAATGTTTCCGAAATACTTGACTTATCTTTACCTGCAATAACCAATACCTCCGAGCTTCTCGCCCTAATGGTATAGTCCTGGTAAGCCGGTATCGCTACCGCTGCTAGTATGCCAATAATAGCGACTACTATCATTAATTCGATAAGGGTAAAACCCTGTTGTTGCCTTATGGTTTTCATGCGTCTTACTCCGTCTATTTTTAGGAAAGTACTCAACTCCCTGTCATTATTTATGCCAAACTGTTTTAGGCATCCTTTAAGTCACTTTAGACGCTATTTACAAGTTAGTTATAGCACTTCTTTGTGAAGCTGCAATTTTTGATTCAGTTTATTTATTAAACTTTAGGTCACTTACTGACCATTTTGGTCAGTCACTAATACATAACTTTTTTATTACCATTTTCTTCCAACATGAAAAGCTGACTATTTCGCTCTATACTTGATTCGATCTAACAGATATATTTTCGATAGTTGTAGCCTAAGTAAGCGATTATAAAAGATGATTCTAACGGGACTTGCTAAACGTTTAGTTGATGATAATCTGCTCAGCCATGACCAGGCGAGCCAAGCCTATCAAGAAGCCTCTAAGCAAAAAATTCCTTTTGTCACCCACTTGGTACAGGCTGATCTCGTTCAATCGAAGGATATTGCCCGACTTGCAGCAGAAGAGTTTGGCTCGCCTTTAATGGATATGGACTGCTTCGATTTCGAGCAAGCTCCTAAAGAGTTGGTCAATGAAAAGCTGATCAGAAAACACCATATTCTTCCGTTACTTAAACGAGGTAATCGATTATTCATCGCAGTTTCTGACCCCACCAACCTCAACGCTTTAGATGAAATCCGCTTTAATACTGGGTTAAATATCGACTCTGTATTAGTTGAAGAAAATAAGCTCTCTGCAGCTATCGAAAAGTTTCTTGAAAGCGCTGATGATGCCTTAAGTGATTTAGCAGACGAAGACCTGGATGCTCTTGAAATATCTGCTGGTGAAGAAGAACAAGAAGCTGCTGGTGGTGATGAAGCAGATGATGCGCCTGTCGTTCGCTTTGTTAATAAAATGCTACTCAGTGCTATTAAAGGTGGGTCTTCAGACCTCCACTTTGAGCCCTATGAAAAGAGTTACCGGGTAAGGTTCAGGACAGATGGTGTACTACATGAAACCGCGAGGCCACCTATTACTTTAGCCCCTCGCATTTCTTCCCGGTTAAAAATTATGTCTGCGATGGATATTTCTGAGCGGCGCAAGCCTCAGGATGGCCGGATTAAAATGAAGTTGTCCAAGTCAAAAGCCATCGACTTTCGGGTCAATACTTGTCCAACGTTGTGGGGTGAAAAAATTGTATTAAGGATTCTTGACCCAACCAGTGCTCAAATGGGAATTGATAGCCTGGGTTACGAAGAAGAACAAAAAGACATGTATATGGAAGCCTTACATCAACCGCAAGGCATGATTTTAGTGACTGGACCAACAGGGAGTGGCAAAACCGTTTCATTGTACACTGGGCTTAATATTCTCAACACTGTCGAGCGCAACATATCTACTGCTGAAGACCCTGTAGAGATTAACTTGGAAGGCATTAACCAGGTTAACGTCAACCCAAAGCAAGGTATGGACTTTGCTCAGGCCCTGCGAGCATTCTTACGACAGGATCCAGATATTATCATGGTCGGTGAGATCCGGGACCTGGAAACTGCCAGTATTGCTATCAAAGCAGCACAAACCGGCCACATGGTAATGTCCACGCTACATACCAATAGTGCTGCTGAAACCCTAACCCGATTGTTAAACATGGGGGTACCAGCTTTTAACTTAGCCACAACAGTCAACTTAATTATTGCCCAACGCTTAGCAAGACGCTTATGTAGTAACTGCAAGGTTAAAATGGATATTCCTAAAACAGCCCTTCTTCATGAAGGATATACTGAAGAACAAGCACAAACTGCAATACTATATAGCCCTAGTGCTAAAGGTTGTGATAAGTGTAACAATGGTTATAAAGGGCGTGTGGGTATTTATGAAGTAGTTAGAATTACTCAAGGGCTTTCTAAAATCATCATGGAAGAAGGTAACTCAATTCAAATTGCCGAACAAGCTAAAAAAGAAGGCTTCAATGACTTACGCACTTCAGGCTTATTAAAAGCCCTACAAGGTGTCACTAGCCTGGAAGAAGTGAATCGAGTGACTAAAGACTAGTCATCTTACTTTTGAAGTAAAGTTATACTACTAGGCTAAAACCTTAATTATTTGAACAAGTTAGCATTATAACTGGTTGTTTCTAACAGATTTAACGTGCATGCGTTACACTTATTGTGTGACACAACAAGAAGGCATATTGTGATTTAAGCTACAGGAATCAACAAGTGCCTTTATTATAAATACATAATGCTCGGTAGCGGGCCTTACCCAAGGAATCTGATAGTCAGGTACTCCAATGGCTACAAAAGCAGTTAAACCCAGCGCTTTCGTCTGGGAAGGCAAAGATAAGAAAGGTCGAAAAACCAAAGGGGAAATCCAGGGCGCCAGCATTGCCATGGTGAAGGCAGAGCTGCGTAAGCAGGGGATCAACCCAACTAAGGTTAAGAAAAAAGCAATCAGTTTTGCTGGTAAAGGCAAAAAGATCAAGCCAATGGATATTGCGGTTTTTACCCGTCAGCTGGCCACTATGATGAAAGCGGGTGTGCCGTTGATTCAGTCTTTTGAAATTACTGCTGATGGTTGTGAAAATACCACTATGCGAGACCTGGTAAATGATGTCAAAAATGATGTGGCAGGGGGTACCAGCTTAGCTGAAGCCTTAAGCAAACGCCCCAAGTACTTTGATGACTTATATTGCAGTCTAGTGGCTTCTGGCGAGCAGTCTGGTGCCTTGGAAAGCTTGTTAGATAGAATTGCTACTTACAAAGAGAAAACTGAGTCGTTAAAAGCCAAAATCAAAAAAGCCATGACCTATCCCATTGCTGTAGTCGTTGTAGCAGTGATTGTCACGGCTATTCTATTAATTAAAGTGGTCCCCCAATTCCAAGAGGTTTTCCAAGGATTTGGTGCTGACTTACCTGCTTTTACCTTATTTGTAATTCAAATATCAGAATTTTTACAAGCCTATTGGCTGTACTTTTTAGCGGGTATTGGTGTGCTTATCTTTGCATCCAGTAAAGCGCTGGAAAAATCGAGAGGATTACGTGATAGCAGGGATCGGCTTGTACTGAAAATACCCATTATTGGTGATATTATCGACAAATCAGCTGTTGCCCGTTACGCAAGAACCCTCTCTACCACTTTTGCGGCAGGTGTACCATTAGTGGATGCCCTTGACTCTGTGGCTGGTGCTGCAGGTAATGTAGTTTACTATGATGCGGCTAGACAAATTAAAGAAGATATCTCCTCCGGTCAACAATTACAGTTTGCCATGAAAAACACGGCAGTATTCCCTAATTTAGCCGTCCAAATGGTAGGAATTGGCGAAGAGTCTGGAGCCCTTGATGACATGCTAGATAAAGTGGCAAGCCATTATGAAGAAGAAGTGGATAATATGGTTGATAACCTCACCAGCTTGATGGAGCCATTGATTATGTCTGTATTAGGTGTATTAGTAGGTGGCCTGATTGTGGCCATGTACTTACCTATTTTCCAACTGGGTCAGGTTGTATAAAGCCTACTTCTTTTACTTTTCTCAGCTTTGCTATTATATAAGGGCAGTCATTACTGTCCTTTTTTGTCTGGTATTTTTTTCAATGAATATTATCGATTACTTAGCCAGTAGTCCTGCGGCTTTTATTTTAGTTTCACTTATTTTTGGTCTGATTGTTGGCAGCTTTTTAAATGTGGTTATTTTACGGCTACCAATCATGATGAATCGAGAATGGAATACTGGGTGTTGTGAATTTCTTAAGCTACCACCCCCTACTATGGAGCCCACTAAGTTTAATTTAATATTTCCTCATTCTCACTGCCCAACGTGTCAAACCCCTGTTAAAGCCTGGCAAAACATACCCATTGTGAGTTACATTCTATTAAAAGGAAAATGCGCCAACTGTAAGTCCTCCATCTCAATTCGCTACCCTATTATTGAGTTTGTCTCTGGATTATTGACTGTTGCAGCTGCCTATTATTACGGTTTTAGTTTGCAAATGCTGGCAGCGAGCAGTTTATTTTTTGCCATGATTGTACTCACAATGATTGATTTAGATGAGCAATTATTACCCGACAGTATCACCCTACCTTTTTTATGGCTTGGCCTGGCTTTAAACTATTTTAACATTTTCACAGACCTTGGCAGTGCAGTTTGGGGAGCTATTGCTGGATATTTATCATTATGGAGTGTTTACTGGGCTTTCAAATTATTAACTAAAAAAGAAGGTATGGGGCATGGGGATTTTAAGTTATTAGCTTGCTTTGGTGCCTGGCTTGGTTGGCAAATGTTGCCTGTTATTATCCTACTGTCTTCATTTGTGGGAGCTTTGGTAGGTATTACTATGATTGGTTTAGGCCTTAAAGAGCGCAATAGCAAAATCCCCTTTGGCCCTTACTTAGCCATTGCAGGTATTATTGCTTGTTTATGGGGTGAAGCCCTACTTAATAACTACCTACAAATCGCAAAATTCCATGGCGTATAAAGTTGGTATTACTGGTGGCATTGGTAGTGGTAAAACGTCTGCAACAGACTATTTAGCTAATATTAAACAAATTACTATCGTTGATGCCGATATCATTGCCAGACAGGTAGTAGAGCCAGGATCCTCAGCCTTATCTACTATTGAGGAGCACTTTGGTAATCAAGTTTTACTTGAAGATGGCTCACTTAACCGCCCATACTTGCGACAGCTAATTTTCAACTCACCAATAGAAAAAACATGGCTAGAAAAACTGCTGCACCCCCTTATTCGACAACAAATTATTGCAGCATTAGAGCGGGCTACATCTGCTTATGCAGTGCTGGTATCCCCTTTACTATTTGAGACTGATCAGCACCTGCTTGTTGACCGCACTTTACTCATTGATGTGCCTGAAACAGTACAAATCACTAGAGCCTGCCAGCGAGACAAGATGTCAAAAGAGCAAGCTCAACGCATATTGGCAACACAAATGCCACGAGAGGAGAAACAGCAAAGAGCAGATGATATAATTAATAATCAGGGTTCTATTCAGCACCTTTATGCTCAATTGGACCAGCTTCATCAGCAATATTTAGGATTTGCTTGTCATGACTAGTGCTATCGTTAAATGCCCTACCTGCAAAAAAGCAGGTCCCTGGACACCTAAAAATGAATTTCGACCCTTCTGCTCAAAACGCTGTCAGCTGATTGATTTAGGTGCCTGGGCAGATGAGCAGCACCGCATTCCGGGCGATCCTGCTTATCTGCCTGATGAAGAGCTTTTAGCAGAGTACCCCTCTGACCAGCTAGTATAAAGCTAACTAGGCCAGAACTGACTAATTCCAGCAACACCTTGGCCACCAATCTGCTTGGCCTGCTTTACATCGGAAGCGTCGAGACCACCCAGACAATAAATAGGGCACTGCGCTAAATTGATTAAATGCTGTGCTTTTTCCCAACCTAAGCTGGGCTGTTCTGAGTGGCTCGCCGTTGGCTGAATTGGTGAAAGAGTAATAAAATCCACAGCTAACGCATTAGCCTTAGCAATTTCCTCAGCGTTATGGCAGGAGGCAGCAACTAGCCAACCCTGCTCTTGATACTGAGCAATAGCAGCTTCATTGCAATCCATCAATTCAGTTGCCGTTAGATGAACACCGCAGACTCCTTCCAGATTATATGTCTCTCTACTACAACTTGACTGTTTAATAAGCAGCTTCACGTTTGTTTGATAACAGTACTCTGCCAAGGCTTTGACCAAGCCCAGTGGTATAGGTTTGTCCGTAGCCCTTAGCTGTATTAATTGAATGCCTGAAGCTATAGCTGTTTGTACGCGCCTTAAGCAGTCAGCCTGGTCAGTAAAGCCACCTGAAATTAAATAATGATCAGGTAGTAATAAGGCTTGAAGAATAGGGCGATTAGCGGGTGGAAACTGATAATCTGATAGTTTTGTTTTTGCCACCCACTTAATTGCCTGTCCTTCATTGCCAACAGGATCACCACTAAATGCTGTTACTTGCCATACATCAAGCTGTACAACTTTTTCAGGATACTCATAAGTTATTTTAATTAATGGGTTAGCAGTTATTACCTGAATAGCAAGTTCTTCGTATAGCTCTCGCGTTAATGCTGCCTGCACAGTTTCTCCCTGCTCTATCTTGCCTCCAGGAAACTCCCACTTACCCCCTTGGTGTTTATCATCCGGGCGTTTAGCAATTAATACTTCACCTGAAGCATTTATAATCGCCGCCGCTGCAACCTGAATAGACTTTTTGTGCATATTTTATTCTCTGTTATCAGGTCCGATATTCAGCATTGATTTTGACATACTCATGGGAAAGGTCAGTTGTCCAGATAGTTTCAGCAAAATCGCCATTACCCAGCTCAATATCAATTGAAATTGCAGACTCAACCATTGCCTGTTGACCCTGCTCTTCTGTATAGCTGGCTGCTCGACCACCTTTTTCAACAATGGCAACATCATTTAGCTTTATCTGTACCTCATTGACATCTAATTCAGCAATCTCTGCTCGGCCAACTGCCGCTAATATTCTGCCCCAATTGGGATCACTGGCAAATAAGGCGGTTTTAACTAAAGGAGAGTGTGCCACTGTATAGGCAACTTCCAAGGCATCTTGAGCAGTTTTTGCACCATTGACATTAATGGAGACAAATTTAGTGGCGCCTTCTCCATCACGCACAATCATTTGAGCTAGCTGCTTAGCCACCTCAATTAGCGTGCTTTTAAATAATTGAAATAACTGATCACAGGTATTCACTATTAATTCATTATTAGCTGCACCGGTAGCTGCTACTATAAAGGCATCATTAGTGGAGGTATCACCATCAATGGTAATACGATTGAACGACAGGTTCGCTATATCTACAGTTAATTTCTGCAGTAAAGACTGATCAACAGCAAGGTCTGTTGCAATAAAAGCTAACATGGTGGCCATATTTGGCTTAATCATCCCTGCCCCTTTCGCAATACCTGTGATGGTATAAGTTTTCCCTGCCCAACTAAATTGCTTAGAAATACCCTTAGCCTGAGTATCAGTAGTCATAATGGCTTCTGCTACCTGATTCCAGGACTCAACACTTAATTTGTTTACCAGTTGGGGTAGTGCATCCTCTATTTTTTTGACAGGTAATGGTTCTCCAATAACCCCTGTCGAAAAAGGCAATACTTGTTGTTGCGTCAGGCCTAACTGTTCTGCTGTCACCTCACAACTACAGTAAGCATCTTCCAAGCCCTGCTGGCCTGTTCCTGCATTAGCATTTCCCGCATTGATTAATAGTGCTAAAGGCTGTTGCGATAAATGTTGCTTTGCCACTTGAACCGGGGCAGCACAAAAACGGTTTTGGGTAAAAACCCCTGCTACAGTGCTACCAACCCTAAACTGCAGTAATGCTAAGTCTGTTCGTAGATTTTTTTTGATACCAGCAGAAACTGCTGACAACTTTACACCTGGAACAGGCAACAGTTGCTTTATAGACTCTAAGCCGACCGCCATATTTCTTACTACCTCACAAAAAAGGCGACTACCGTCGCCTTTTTTAAATTACTTCTAATTAACAAAATATCTTATTGAGTTATGTATAGTTTATACAATCTTACCATGACATTGTTTATATTTCTTTCCAGACCCACAAGGACAAGGCTCGTTACGCCCAACTTTTCGTTCCTGGCGAATAAATGGTGTATTAGCGTGCTCATCACCTTCTTCCGAAGCTGGCTCACCAGTCATGCTTGCCGCCTCAGCATGCTGAAACTCCATTTGTTTAGCTAAAGCAGCCCTACGCTGGCGCTCTACTTCTTCTGTATTATCATCTTGTTTGACTTGTACATGGGAAAGAATTTTGATGGTTTCATGCTTAATATCTTCAAGCAGTTGTTGGAACAGCTCAAATGACTCACGCTTATATTCTTGTTTAGGATTTTTCTGTGCATAACCACGTAAGTGAATACCTTGGCGCAGGTAGTCCATAGTTGCCAGATGCTCTTTCCACTTATCATCCAATACTCTTAACAACATTTGCTTTTCGAACATACGAAGAACAGAAGCACCTGCTAGCTCTTCCTTAGACTGATAATCTTCCAACAAATGTTGTTTAATTTTTTCCCTTAGTGGCTCTTCATAGAGTTTGTCATCTTCATCCAGCCACTGCTGAATAGATAGATTAATACCAAACTCTGAGGATAAGTGCTCCTCTAAACCATTGATATCCCACATTTCCTGCAAGCTTTGAGGAGGAATAAACTGGTTAATTGCCTGTTCCAAGACATCTTCTCGGAATTCTGTAACCATTTCAGATAGGTCATCTTCACTCATTACCTTATTACGGAAGCTATAGATGTACTTACGCTGCTCATTAGCCACATCATCATATTCTAATAAGGCTTTGCGAATGTCATAGTTGCGACCTTCGACTTTACGTTGGGCTTTTTCAATAGCATTGGTCACCATTCGGTGCTCAATGGCTTCACCTTTTTCCATACCAAGCCGCTGCATTAAGTTGCGAATACCATCAGAGGCAAAAATACGCATGAGGCTATCTTCAAGAGATAAATAAAAGCGGCTAGAGCCTGGGTCACCCTGACGACCTGAACGGCCCCTTAGCTGGTTATCAATACGTCGTGACTCATGACGTTCAGTACCAATAATATGTAGGCCACCAGCATCTAATACCTGTTGATGCCGTTCTTGCCACTCAGCTTTAATGCTATTAATTTGCTCTTCTGTTGGGTTTTCTAGATTAGCGACTTCCGCTTCCCAGTTACCTCCCAACATAATATCTGTACCACGGCCTGCCATGTTGGTAGCAATAGTTACAGCACCAGGTCTACCTGCTTGGGCTATAATTTCAGCTTCTTTTTCGTGGAATTTCGCATTTAATACTTGGTGTTCAATTCCCGCTTTCTTTAATGCACTAGAAACTCGTTCAGAAGACTCAATGGAAGCGGTACCTACCAAGATAGGGCGATGCTTGGCTACATTTTCTTTAATGTCTTCAATTACCGCATCATATTTTTCTTCGATACTGAGATAAACCAAGTCGTTATAGTCTTTCCTCACCATCGGCTTATGGGTAGGAATGACAATAACGTCTAAACCATAAATTTGTCTTAGCTCAACTGCCTCAGTATCTGCAGTCCCTGTCATACCTGACAATTTTTCATACAAACGGAAATAGTTTTGGAAGGTGGTCGATGCTAAGGTCTGGCTTTCGCTTTGAATCTGCAGGCCTTCTTTTGCCTCTAAGGCTTGATGTAAACCTTCAGAAAGTCTTCTACCTGGCATGGTCCGGCCTGTATGCTCATCAACTAACAACACCTGACCATTTTGAATAATATAATCAATATTTTTATGAAAGATTTGATGGGCTTTTAAAGCAGCGTAAACATGATGGAGTAAATTTAGATTGTTCGGTGCATAGAGGCTTTCCCCTTCACCCAGCATTCCCTTTTCGGCCAGCAGCTCCTCTATAAACTGGTGTCCAACCTCATTTAGCTCAACCTGTCGGGTTTTCTCATCTAAAGTAAAGTGACCTTCAACAGCCTCTTCCTGCTTTTGTAATTTAGGAATAAGTTTATTTATAACAGTGTAAAGCTCAGAGCTGTCTTCAGCAGCACCAGAAATAATCAAAGGAGTTCTAGCTTCATCAATCAGAATCGAGTCTACTTCATCTACAATGGCATAGTTAAGTGGGCGCTGGAATTTGTCCTCTAAACTAAATGCCATATTATCCCGCAAGTAGTCAAAACCAAATTCATTATTAGTCCCGTAAGTAATATCCGACTGGTAGGCTGCTTTTTTTGATTCTGGGTCTTGACCTGATGTCACCACACCAACAGTTAAACCAAGAAACTCATATAACGGACGCATCCAGTTTGCATCACGACTAGCTAAGTAATCATTGACTGTCACAACATGGACGCCCTTGCCAGATAAGCCATTAAGGTAGGCTGGCAAGGTTGCTACCAATGTTTTACCCTCACCCGTACGCATTTCAGCAATACGTCCTTCGTGAAGAGTCATGCCACCAATCAATTGAACATCGAAATGGCGCATCCCCATTACCCGCTTGCCTGCCTCACGCACAACAGCAAAGGCTTCGGGTAATAAGCTGTCTAAGCTCTCACCTTTTTTGGTTCGATCACGAAACTCATCAGTTTTAGCCTTTAATTGCTCATCTGACAGTTTACTCAATGACTCCTCTAGAGCACTCACTGCTTTCACTACTTTACGCATCCGGCGTAACTGGCGGTCATTTTTACTACCAAAGACTTTTCGAACTAAAGGCGCTAACATAATCGTTTACTTATTGTGTCCACAAGATTAATACCAGACAGCATCTCAAATGCTCGGCTGATTTTATAAAATAAACTTAGATAAAGTAGCTGGATTGTAACGCTATTTACTTTAGACAAGAAAGCATTACCACAGCTTTTAAGAGAAACTACTCAAAGTGCTTATCGGTTTACCCATTTGCACGGGAAATGTATCTGGCGGGGTTAACAGCTTTTCCGTCTTTATACACTTCAAAATGAACATGTGGACCTGTTGCTCGTCCACTGCTGCCCATTAAAGCAATTTTTTGCCCTTTTTTTACTAAGTCACCTACTTTAACTAAGATTTTACTGTTATGAGCATAACGAGTAACAAAACCATTACCATGATTCACTTCAACCATGTTGCCATAGCCACCTCGTGAGCCAGCCCATGTAATTACTCCCGACCCCACAGAAAAAATACCAGATCCATATTTACCCGCAAAATCAACACCTTTATGCCAGGCATAACGCCCATTGATAGGGTCTGTTCGCCGACCAAATCGAGAAGATAGCCAGCCTTTCCTTATTGGGCTACCTGCGATTAATACGTCACTCTTTATTTTTCGCGAGGTAATTAAATCACCTAACAACTCTAATTGAGCTTCTCGGTTGTCGATTTGTTTGATCAGCTGATCTATCAGGTCAATAAATTGAGGAGGCTTAAATGCTTCATCAATATCATTAGATTCAGGACCACCTAACCCAGGAGGCTCACTAAAATCAAACTCACCATTATCTAAGTCAGCTATTTGGGTAAGACGCTCGCCCAAAGCATCTAGCCTAACTAGTCGACTTTGTAACTGAGACACTCGTAATGCTAACGCATCCAGCTCAGCGGTCGCCTGATCCTTAAGTGCACTAAGCTCACGTCGCTGACTGGCTATTTCTCCTTGCCAATGTTGAGTAGTTTGATTATTAAGGGATTGAGCTGAAAGAGGGGTCAGGTAGGTATAGGTGCCCCAAATAGAGAGGCTGATAAGAGCAACAAGTAGAGTAAGTACAAGAAATGTAAGCCCAAAAGGGCCAATATGAAATGTTCGCGATCTATCTAGCTTTCGTCGGACAATAATAATATTCATTCACTTGCACTTTTAATTCACGGGGATTGCGTACCTCTAGAAAAAGCCACCCTTGGACAATAATTCACTTAAGACATATAGACTACTTAAGTTCATACTGCCTGACTACAAGACAAGTACATCAATAAGTTGAGCGTCGCTACTAGCTTTCAAGTAATCATAGCTATTTAAAGCAGTGTCAACTGTTTATCACTTGCAGTCACTAACCCCCAAGTTACATCTGTATGTACATTAACCGTATTGCAAGTCTAATAGTTTTGGCTTTATTCACCTTAAATAGAACATAGCCTTGCACACGAACTGGCAATTATTTGCCGCTTTACTCACTCATGGTTATTTTAATTTTAACCACTAGTAATTTATCTTTTTAGCATTATTAAGTTTTAGGTAAGCTTTAAGCTGCTCCTAACACCACCTGTATACTTAAACTATGCTAAAAGCATGTTTTTTAACCTAGGTTTTCGTGAGCCTACGTAGCAAAATATTCACACGCTTACAATACAATAAGTATTTACCCTTATACAGCTTTTATAATACAATAATCCTGCCTACCTTAGCCAACAACATACAAATAGATTAGTACCTCCAATATATAAATTTATACAAAAGCAAGTGCTAATTTATATCAGTACAGTACATATCTACCTGTGTTGTCTACTACATATCAATGGGCTATCACCTGTTTAAAGCCTTCAGATACATTTTTTAATGCGTGAAAGCATAACCCACATGATTTATCTAATAAGATTTATACTGCAGCTACTGGCCGCATGTATGAGATAGGAGCTTCAGCAGGATCTTCAAACGTGACTACTTCCCATGCATCTTCTTGCGCCATCAAGGCACGTAATACCTTATTATTTAAAGCATGCCCAGATTTAACCGCACGATACTCACCAATTAAGCTATTACCTAGTAAGTACAAGTCACCAATGGCATCAAGCATTTTATGTCTGACAAACTCGTCATCATAACGTAAGCCATCTTCATTCAGTATTCGGTAGTCATCAACAACTATCGCATTGTCAACACTACCACCAAGAGCTAAGTTTTTAGATCGGAGATATTCAATATCTCGCATAAAACCAAAAGTTCTTGCGCGACTGACTTCTTTTACGAAAGAGGTGCTGGAAAAATCAACAGAAGCTGTTTGGATATTGCCTTTAAAGACAGGGTGATCGAAATCAATAGTAAAGGTCACTTTAAAGCCATCAAATGGTAAGAAGGTTGCTACTTTATCACCTTCTTTATAGGTAACCTCTTTTTTAATTCGAATAAACTTCTTTGCTGCGTTTTGCTCTTCAATCCCTGCGGATTGAATTAAGAAAACAAAAGGCCCTGCACTGCCATCCATGATAGGTACTTCATGGGAGCTTACTTCTACATAGGCATTGTCAATGCCGAGGCCTGCCATTGCTGAAAGCAAGTGCTCAACAGTGTCTACCCTAATGCCATCATTATTCATTAGTGATGTACACAAAGTAGTGTCACCAACAAAACTTGCTTTTGCGGGTATTTCTACAACCGGATCTAAGTCTGTCCGACAAAAAACGATTCCCGTATCTACAGGAGCTGGCTTCAATGTCAAGTAGACTTTTTCTCCCGAATGTAGACCTACTCCCGTAGCACGGATAATGTTTTTTAAAGTTCTTTGTCTAATCATATATGTACGCCGTCTTGATCAAATCCTGCCAGAAGGCAAACAATTGACCGGCGATTGTATCAAAAGCTGCACATTACACAAATGGTAAGTGAACTTTTTTAATACCCTAGTCAGCTTGCCTTCTTAAAAATGCAGGTATATCCAAGTAATCCATATTGTCTGTATTACGAGTCCGTTCCGGCTGGACAACTTGGTTGCCTGTTCCGGCGGCAGCTTGTTTTCTCATGACTGTAGGGCGATCTAATTTATTGTAGTCTAAAGTACCATCGCTTTTGGTATTATCGACTACTTTAACAGGTGCATCAGCTGCATCATTCGCCCCTAACCCTGTTGCTACCACGGTGACTCGTAACTCATCAGACATATCAGGGTCAATTACGGTGCCAACCACTACGGTAGCATTTTCTGAAGCAAACTGCTCTACAGTATTACCCACTTCTGAGAACTCGCCCAAAGAAAGATCTAATCCTGCTGTAATATTAACCAATATTCCACGAGCGCCGTGTAAGTTTACATCCTCTAAAAGTGGACTACGAATCGCAACTTCAGCTGCTTCTACTGCTCGATTAGAACCTGTCGCAGAACCTGTTCCCATCATTGCCATGCCCATTTCAGACATTACTGTGCGCACGTCTGCAAAGTCGACGTTAATCATTCCCGGACGAATAATTAGATCAGCAATACCTTGCACTGCACCAAGCAATACATCATTTGCCGCACTAAATGCTGATAATAAACTGGCATCTTTTCCTAATACAGGTAACAATTTTTCATTAGGAATTGTGATTAAAGAATCAACATTTTCTGCTAATTCTTTAATCCCTTCATCAGCCACAATCATCCGCTTACGCCCTTCAAAAGGGAAGGGTCTAGTGACTACAGCAACGGTTAAAATACCCATTTCTTTAGCAACTTGCGCAACAACTGGAGCTGCACCAGTACCTGTGCCACCACCCATACCGGCAGTGATAAATACCATATCAGCGCCATTTAACACTTCAGCAATTCGATCGCGATCTTCAAGTGCCGCTTCACGGCCAACGTCAGGATTAGCACCTGCACCTAACCCTTTAGTCACACCAGTGCCTAATTGCAAAACGGTTTTTGCCGCCAAATTTTTTAACGCTTGAGCATCTGTGTTTGCACAGATAAAATCAACGCCATCGACGTGCTTATTTAACATGTGGTTGACAGCATTGCCACCTCCGCCGCCCACACCGACAACTTTAATGACCGCGTTTTGCGGCACATTATCAACCAACTCAAACATAATAACCCTCTCCTTTCTCTCAACTATCTACTACTTAATTTAATTTGTATTAGTTATCGTTACTCCTGTTAAAAGTTTCCTTGAAACCAATGTTTCATCCGGCTAAAGATATTAACTTTAGCGGCAGATCTTACAGGCATGGCAACACTGCCTTCTTTTTGATGTTGTAACCCATAATGTAACAACCCGACACCTGTCGAGAAAATTGGGTTTTTTACCACATCAGAAAGTCCTTTAATATCCGTAGGCATGCCTAACCTAACGGGCATATGAAAAATTTCTTCAGCCAACTCCACAACACCTTCCATTTTTGCGGTGCCACCAGTCAGAACGATGCCTGCAGGAATCAGCTCTTCAAAACCACTACGCCTGAGCGCCCCTTGTACCAGGGTAAATAATTCTTCGTAACGAGGCTCAACTACCTCTGCTAGTGCTTGCCGTGATAAATCCCGTGGTGGGCGGTCACCTACACTAGGTACTTTTATTAATTCTTCCGCCCTTGCCAACTGAGTCAATGCACAAGCGTATTTAATTTTAATTTCTTCAGCGTGCTGCGTAGGCGTGCGAAGCGCCATTGCAATATCATTGGTTACCTGATCACCAGCAATAGGAATTACTTCAGTATGCCGAATCGAACCACTAGTAAATACAGCAATATCCGTAGTGCCTCCACCAATATCAACCAGACAAACCCCTAGCTCTTTTTCATCTTCAGTTAACACTGAGTAACTAGATGCTAACTGTTCCAAAATAATATCTTCTACTTCTAAGTTGCAGCGCTTAACACATTTTTCAATATTTTGTGCCGCATTCACTGCACAGGTAACCAGATGAACCTTTGCTTCCAATCGGACCCCTGACATACCCAGTGGCTCTTTAACACCCTCCTGGGTATCCACTACATATTCTTGAGGCAAAATATGTAGAATTTTCTGATCCGCAGGAATAGCTACCGCCTGGGCTGCATCAATCACCCGATCGACATCAGCTGGGGAGACTTCTCGATCTCGAATGGCCACAATACCATGGGAATTCAAACTATTAATGTGGCTACCGGCAATACCAGCATATACCGAGTGAATCTGACAGCCAGCCATTAATTCAGCTTCTTCTATCGCTCTCTGAATTGACTGAACAGTAGACTCGATATTTACAACAACGCCTTTTTTCAACCCACGTGATGGATGAGCACCAATGCCGACCACTTTTAACGTACCATCATCAGCCACTTCGCCCACTATAGCGACTACTTTAGATGTACCAATGTCTAGACCGACTATCATTTTTCCGTCTTGAGACGTTGCCATTCGAAAACCTTCCTACCCATTACACTTCAAGTGAAGTAATACCTTTGCGCTTTCTTATCTATACGCGATTGGTATATAAAATTTACACCCCATACTTGTTTATACCCTTGCAACTCTTTTCCTTGCAGCAGCACTCCAGAATTGCTGCTTTTCAAATCACTGGCTGCCTGTAATAGCATTAGCTTTTTAACTCACTAGCATTCCACGTCACTGCTACGCCGCTGCTATAACGTACATCAACTGATTTAATTAGCTCCTTTTTTCCTACTAGCTGCGCTTTGTAGACTTTAACAAACCGCTGTATTTTCTTAACCACATCGTCCCTGCCAACCAGCACACGAAAATGATCCGTTACAAATACCAGAGCCCCTCTTGAGCTGACATTTAGCTGCTTAATTGACATCCCTAATGGGCGAATAAGTTGCGCTATTTTATGATATTGAGCCATAACCTGCTGTTCTGTTCCGACAGGCCCTGTTAACTTTGGTAAGCTTTTTAACCCTGTCAACTTTTCAGGCTTAAACCGGCTTCCTTTGTTACTTAACAGTTCATCATCATTCCAGCGTGCAACTGCTATATGTTCAACTATTTTTACCTGAATTTGGTCTGGCCACACTCGTCGTAAAGCCACAGACTCAACCCAGGGTATTTTCACTAAATCTGTTTGCAAGCCAGTTAAGTCAATATTAAAAAAACGACTGCTTAGGTAAGGCACTACTAGCTGCTGCACACTTGCTTTTTTTAATGCAACAAACTGACCTTCAACCTGTACTCGCTTTACTGGCTGGTTAAAATAGTCAGTCAGTTTTGGCCAGCACCAGACGCTTACACCAACAAAACAAGCCACTAAAGATAATTTTAGAAAGCTCCCAAGCAACCTGCCCCATTTTATTGACTTTTTTTGTGTTTGCTTTTTTTTACTTGCTCCTCGACGTTTGACTTGTTTACGATTTATACCGTTATTGTCGCGTAACCGCACAGGGTACATCATTATTGCCTATGAATCTATTGCGCTGTGGCCAGGATTTCTAACACTAATTTCGAAAAACTATAGCCTTCCTCTTTAGCAGCCATTGGCACCAAACTATGATCAGTCATACCTGGTACAGTGTTTACTTCTAAAACCCAAAAATCACCTGCTTGATCTTGCATAACATCTACACGTCCCCACCCATCACACCCTAAACTTTCAAAAGCCTCTAACGCCAGTTTTTTCAGCTCATGTTGTTTTCTAGATGATAAATTACAGGGGCAAATATATTGTGTATCGTTAGCAATATATTTGGCTTCGTAGTCATAAAATGTTCGATCAGTTTTTAATTCAATTGGTGACAGTGCCTGCTCATTTAAAATGGCAACCGTAAATTCTGCACCTGTTATCCAGGGCTCTGCTAAAACATCATCATCAAACTGTAGCGCAGTAGTTAAAGCAGCTGAAAATTCTTCAGCCGTATTCACTTTAGTAATTCCAATACTAGAGCCTTCTTTAGCAGGCTTTAGAACACAAGGAAATGCAACTTTAGGTGACAACTCCGTTGTTTGCTGGCTTTTTTGAAACAGCTGAAATACTGGTGTTGGCAAACCTAAACCTTGCCAAAGTAGTTTCGACCGGTATTTATCCATAGCTAATGCTGAAGCCATTACACCACTACCTGTATAGGGAATCTCCATAAATTCCAGCAGTGCTTGTAAAGTGCCATCCTCGCCACCTCGGCCATGTAAAGCAATAAAAGCAATATCAATGGGCTTTGCATCCTGCAACTGTTGAATAATATTTTTCCCCACATCAATCAATGAAGCGTTAACCCCTTCCTTGATTAATGCTTGATAAATTTCCTGGCCACTTTTCAGTGAAACTTCACGCTCCGCAGACAAACCACCATAAAGTACTGCTACATGTCCAAACTGATTACTCATGCATCACCTTTTTGATCTTTGACAAAGCAGCAGTTAATTTCTGCTAAATAGCTTGCAAGCCCACCGATATCACCTGCTCCCTGAGTGATTAATAAATCTCCATCTTGAATAACATCCCTCAGCACACTGGTAATATCTGCGTCTCGCTTTACATAAATAGGCTCCAGTTTGCCTCGTTGACGAATACTGCGACATAAGCTTGGCCCATCCGCCCCTTTTATAGGCTTTTCACCCGCTGGATAGACTTCCATTAACAGTAAAACATCGACTTCTGATAGCACATCAACAAAGTCTTCATAAAGATCACGGGTTCGACTATAGCGGTGTGGTTGATAAATCATCACCAATCTTTTATCAGGCCAGCCTTGTCGAATTGCATTAATTGTTGCTTCAACCTCTCGTGGGTGATGACCATAATCATCTACCAACATTGCCTGACCGACACCTGTTTCAAACTCACCATAAACCTGGAAGCGACGCCCCACTCCCTGAAAGTTCACCAATGCAGTAATAATGTCTTGATTCGCTATACCTTCATCTTTAGCTATAGCAATTGTTGCCAAAGCATTTAAAACATTATGATTGCCAGGCATATTAAGGGTAATTTCAAATGGTGTTTCTTCACCAGCACAATGAACAGAGAAAGTGGTCTGTGTTGCTTGCTGCTGAATATTATCAGCCCAGTAATCAGCATCTTCCGTCAGGCCATAGGTGACAATAGGTCGCTTAACCTGGGGTAAAATTTCTCTTACCACAGGGTCATCAACACATAACACAGCTAACCCATAAAACGGCAAGTGATGTAGAAAATCAATAAAGGTTTGTTTGAGCTTTTCAAAATCCCCTTCATAGGTTGCCATATGATCAGCATCAATATTGGTAACCACTGTAATCATAGGCTGCAAATGTAAAAAAGATGCATCGCTTTCATCTGCTTCAGCCACCAAGTAACGACTGCCCCCTAATTTAGCATTTGTGCCTGCAGAGTTTAATTTTCCACCAATAATAAAAGTAGGATCAAAACCACCCTGAGCCAACACAGAGGCCATCAAACTGGTAGTGGTGGTTTTACCATGGGTACCTGCTATAGCAATGCCATGTCGATAGCGCATTAGCTCTGCCAACATTTCTGCCCTAGGCACAACAGGAATACGCTGCTTTTGAGCTGCTAACACTTCCGGATTGTCATCTGCTACCGCTGTAGAAACCACTACTACACTCGCATTTTCTACATGTTCAGAACGATGGCCGATACAAATTATTACGCCCAAAGAGGCTAACCGGTCAGTGACTGCCGATGCTTTTATGTCAGAACCACTGATCTCATACCCCTGATTTAATAGCACTTCAGCAATGCCACACATCCCTGCGCCACCAATTCCAACAAAGTGAATTCGGCGCACTCGACGCATTTCCGGCACTTCAAAAGTAGTCGATAACTGTTGTGTATGGTTAGCCATAACTTATCTCCAAGCAGTGCTGAACAACTTTGTCGGTAGCTGCAGGTTCAGCAAGCTGGTGGGCATTAGTTGCCATTGCAACAAGTTTTTCAGGGGATTTTGAAAAATCAATTAACATATCTACCAGTTTTTCAGCCGTTAGCATTGACTGTGGTATTAATAGCGCTGCTTCATTGCGTACTAAAAATTCAGCATTTTTCGTCTGGTGGTCATCAACTGCAAATGGGTAAGGCACTAATAACGCGGGTACTCCTGCACTGGCTAATTCAGAAATGGTGAGTGCCCCAGCTCTACATAAAACAATATCCGCCCACTGATAAGCCGCTGCCATATCAGCAATAAAAGGTTCAACCTTAATATTAGGAAAATCCTCAGCCTGATAAGCGGTTTTAACTTCAGTAAAGTGCTGTTTACCTGTCTGATGCCACAGCTCAAGAGAAACCCCTTGTTTAATACAGCTTTTTACCACAGTAGGCATAATATCATTGATCGCTTTAGCTCCTAGGCTTCCTCCAACCACTAATAATTTAAGTGGCGGCCGTGATTGCTTAGAAGTATCAACATTAACAATTTCTGAGCGAACGGGGTTTCCGGTACAAAATACTTTTTGCTGGCTTTGGAAAGTACCTGGAAATGCTTCCAACACCCGGTTTGCCACCTTAGCCAACAACTGATTAGTTAAGCCAGGAATGGCATTCTGTTCATGAATCACTAACGGTATGCCCAACAGTTTTGCTGCGACGCCACCAGGCCCCGTAACAAAACCACCCATTCCTAAAACACAAACGGGCTTTAACTGTTTAAATAATTTTCTTGCCTGCCAAATAGAGCGTATTAAACGTATTGGTGCCTTAATCAATCCCATTACACCTTTACCACGAACGCCTTTTATAGGAATCAAGCTGATTGGTAAATCGTATTTAGGGATCAACTCCGCTTCCATACTATTTTCGGTACCTAGCCAATGGACTTGATAGCCTCTATCTCTAAATAAGTTGGCTGTTGCTAAAGCAGGGAAAATATGTCCACCTGTACCGCCAGCCATCACAACAACTGTACCCTTATTTTGCAGTTGACTCATTTACTGGCCCTCCCTTTTTTACGCTTTTTAGGAGAGGGTTTACTCGCAACAAGCCTAGATTCATAGCCAATACGAAATAAAACGGCTAACGCAAGACAGTTAACAATTAAGCTACTGCCACCATAACTTAAAAAAGGTAATGTTAGCCCTTTAGTGGGCAACAGCCCTGTATTTACACCAATATTAATCAATGACTGCATACCAAATAATAAGCCAATGCCATAAGCTAAATACCCAGAAAAAGTCAGGCCACGTTGTTGTGCTTGCAAACCAATAAACAGTGAACGTAGGGTTAGACCGATCAATAAACTAATAACAAGTAAAGCGCCTACCAACCCCGTTTCTTCAGCCAATACTGCAAACACGAAGTCAGTATGAGCTTCCGGTAAATAAAACGATTTTTGGATACTGTTTCCTAATCCAACGCCAAACCATTCGCCACGGCCAAATGCAATTAATGCCTGCGTAAGTTGATAACCACTATCAAACTGATGACTCCATGGATCAATATAAGTGGTTAGCCTAGCCATCCGATAAGGTTGTGATACCGCTATTGCTGCTGCCGCACCCGCACAAACCAAAATTAAAATAGAAAATCGCCACAACTTAACCCCAGCCATAAATAACATGCCAATAGCTGTACTCATCAATACAACTACTGCACCAAAATCAGGCTCAAGTAGCAGTAAAAAGGTAGCGATAGATAACAACCCCATAGGTTTAATAAGCCCTAACCAGGTGTTTTGCACTGCTTCTTGTTGCCTGACAGAGTAGCCTGCCAAATAAACAATAAAAAATAATTTAGCGAGCTCAGAGGCTTGTAAGTTAAAAAGCCCTAAACTAATCCAGCGCACACTACCGTTAATTTCACGGCCAATCAGCAGCACGGCAATTAACAGTCCCATTGCCGCAAAAAGTAAAGCAGGACCAAACCTAAGCCAGCTATTCATCGGCACCATAAATATGCAGCTGGCCAACAATAAACTGATTAATAAATAAGTCAATTGTCGGTAAAAATGAAACAGCGGGTCTTTATATTGAGATGCAGCCACTTCAATTGATGCAGATGTCACCATGACCAAGCCCAGCGCTAACAGCATAACTGCAATTAACAGCAGTGCTAGATCAACAGGTGAGTTATTCAGCGATTTACTGAGCATCAACCAACCTCATGACTTCTTTTTTAAAAACCTCTCCACGCTGTTCAAAGTTTAAAAACATATCAAAGCTGGCACACGCCGGTGCTAATAACACTAAATCACCAGGCTCAGCATAATGAAACGCTTGCCTGACAGCTTCAACCAGATCAGTAACCGGTTCTTGAAAAGCAGCTCCTGCTACTTCAGCAGCTAAGCGTTCACCATCTTCACCGTAGGTCAATAAGCATTTCACGTACTTTGCAATGGCAGGTTTCAACTCACTAAAATCAGCACCTTTGCCATCCCCCCCAGCCAATAAAATAATTTTTCCTGTTAGCTGCTCACCTAACCCCTCTATTGAAGCTTTCGCAGCACCTACATTGGTCGCTTTAGTATCATTAATAAAAGTGATCTGATTATATTCAGTAACCCACTCACACCGATGAGGTAAACCTTTAAACTGTTGTATAGCTTCCAACATAGCAGCTTTTGGCCAGTGTAATTGCTGACCAATTGCCAGCGCAGCCAGTACATTCGCTTGGTTATGACTACCTTTAATTAATAACTGCTGGCTATTCAGCCACTCTTCTAGTCCATACGACAGTTGTATAGTATTGTTTGACTGGCGACAGCCAAAATGTTTCAAGTCCGGCTCATTCAGCCCAAACGACACTTGAGGTACACTACTTGGAACCAGGGGTTGAGTTAAAGCATCTTGGCGATTAAACACCACACTTTGTGTACCTCGATAAATTCGCTGTTTCGCTTGATGGTAAGCAGTTAAGTCAGCATAGCGATCCATATGGTCTGGGCTGATATTTAAAATACAAGCCACCGCTGGCCGTAATGAATAAGTGGTTTCTAACTGAAAACTCGACAGTTCAAGTACATATAAATCTGCTTTTTCAGTTAATAACTCCAGTACCGGCCGCCCAATATTACCGCCAACCGCTACTTTAATACCCACTGCCTGCGCTATTTCACCAACTAAAGTAGTGACTGTACTTTTACCATTAGAGCCAGTAATTGCTATGACAGGCGTGTTATCTATGGCACGAGCAAACAGTTCAATATCACCTATTGCAGGCACCCCTGAAGCTATCGCTTCAGCAATCGCCGGTTCAGCCAGCGCAATGCCCGGGCTAACAATTAGCTCTGAAGCTTGTTTTAACAGATTACTATCAAATACACCCAATTTGATGGGCAATTCTGGAAAATCCTGTTGCAATTGTGGCAGGTAAGGCGGCGACTGTCGTGAGTCGACCACCATTACTCGATGACCTTGCTCAGCTAGAAAACGGGCACAAGAATAGCCGGTTTTACCTAAACCAATCACTATTCTTAGCTGGTCCGATGTAATCATTTTAGTGTCCAATTACTTCCTCACCCGTTTTCAAACTATTTATTCACATTAACGTACTTTTAAGGTGGCCAAACCAACTAAAACCAGCATTAAGGTAATTATCCAAAATCGAACAATTACCCGTGGTTCTGGCCAGCCTTTCAATTCAAAATGATGGTGCAAAGGGGCCATGCGGAAAATGCGACGTCCTGTTAATTTGTAAGAACCAACCTGCAAAATCACAGAGACGGTTTCCATTACAAATACTCCCCCCATGATAAACAGAACAATTTCCTGCCGTACAATTACCGCAATGACCCCCAGCGCCGCCCCCAAGGAGAGTGCACCTACATCTCCCATGAAAACCTGTGCTGGATAAGTGTTAAACCATAAAAACCCAAGTCCTGCGCCCACCATAGCTGCACAAATGACAACTAATTCACCACTGCCTTTGATATAGGGAATATGCAAATATTCAGCAAATCCCACATGGCCTGTTAAATAGGCAAATATACCTAAAGCACCTGCAACCATTACCGTTGGCATAATGGCTAAGCCATCCAAACCATCAGTTAAATTAACTGCATTACTACTACCCACAATGACAAAATAAGTCAGTACAATAAAAAATAAGCCTAAATTAATGGCGACTTCTTTGAATACCGGCACAATCAGCTGTAACTGATCTGGAGTGGAGGTTTGATATAAAAAAACGGCCGCCCCTAACCCTGCAACCGACTGCCAAAAATACTTCCAGCGAGCAGGTAATCCTCGGGAGTTTTTTTCGATAACTTTTCGATAGTCATCAACCCAACCAACAGCCCCAAAAATAAAAGTGACAGCTAACACTACCCATACATAGTGATTGGATAAATCCGCCCATAATAAGGTGCTAATTCCAATCGCCACGATAATCAGCGCGCCCCCCATCGTGGGTGTGCCCGCTTTACTTAAATGGGATTGCGGGCCATCATCACGAACCGCCTGACCAATTTGGCGGCTGGTTAACTGCCTAATAATCTTTGGTCCAAGCCATAACGACATTCCTAACGCAGTTAACACACCAAAAATAGCGCGTAAGGTTAAATACTGAAAAACACTAAAACTGCTTTCATAACTTGCTAACAGCTCAGCTAGCCACAACAACATTAGCTATTACCCCCTGTCGTTCGACAAGCAGCAACCACTGTTTCCATTTTGGCACTACGAGAACCTTTAATTAAAACCACTAACGACTCACTTAATTGCTTATCTAAAAACTCAACCAACTCGGCTTTATTCGTAAAGTGTTGTGCACCTTCACCAAACCCAATGACACATTGCTCCGTGTGTAGCCCTACTGCATATAGGCCATCCAGACCTTGCTGCCTGGCAAACTGGCCTACCTCAAAGTGCAGCTCACCTGCTTTTTCGCCCAACTCCGCCATATCACCTAACACCAGAACCCTTTTACCTGGATATTGGGCTAATAGTTGAATAGCCGCTTTTACTGAGCCAGGGTTTGCATTATAGGTATCATCAATCAGCCGACTCCCCTTTTTGCCTGATAGCTGAACACCCCGCCCTGCAACAGCTTGCATTTCCCCTAGGCCTACAGCAATTGACTGAGGACTACAACCTGCTGCAAAGGCAGCAGTCGCTGCTGCCAGTGCATTTGCGATATTATGCCGTCCCGGCAAGGGAAGCGTTACGCTAAAACAGTGATCCAGTAGATGTATTTTGAACCGAAAGCCCTGATCAATAAGCTCAACGTGAGTTGCATATACATTGGCTTCAGTATTTGTAACACTGAAACTTAATAATTGTTGATTGGCTGATAGCAGTGTTTTCCAATAATCAAAAAATTGGTCATCTGCATTAAATACAGCTATACCGTTATCCACTAACCCTTGGGTAATTTCACCTTTAGCTTGCGCGGTCTTTTCTAACGAGCCAAATCCTTCTAAATGAGCTGCCATAACATTATTAATCAGGCATATCGTAGGCTGGCTTAAGCGACTGGTATAAGCAATTTCTCCTACAGCATTGGCGCCAAGCTCAATAACCGCATACTGATGTTCTGCTGTTAATCGACTTAATGTTAGCGGAGCGCCTAAATCATTATTTAAATTACCAGCAGTGAATAACGTAGGGCCTTGCTGTTTAAAAATAGCCGCAAGCATTTCTTTAACCGTGGTTTTACCGCTACTCCCCGTTAATGCCACTAAAGGCCCCGAGAAATCTTCACGATTAATTTGACCAATCAGTCCTAACGCTATTCGGCTATCCTCAACAACAAGCTGAGAAATAAGTTTGCCCCCTGTTTTTTCAGCACCTATGGGTTTTTCGACAACTGCTGCAACGGCTCCCTGTTGTTTAGCAGTTGCAATATAATCATGGCCATCAAAGTTTGGGCCTTGTAAAGCAATGAATAATTCACCTGGCTGAATAGTGCGAGTATCAATACTTAAACCAGAGAAAGCTTGGTCATCACCTAGTAACTGGCTACCAGGTAGTAGATGATTAATAATACTGAGTTGATTACGCTTAATCATGGCTACTCCAATTTAATAGTGCTTGTGTAGCCTGCTCAAAGTCGCTAAAAGGTAATCGTTTACCCATTATTTCTTGGTAATTTTCATGGCCTTTTCCAGCAATAACCACAATATCCTCAGACTGAGCTGACTGAATCGCTTGTTGAATGGCTTCACTTCTATCTTCAATAATATCAACAGCTAATTCAGGAGATGTAGGCAGCCCCTGACGAATATCATCTATAATATCTCCAGGTTTTTCGGTGCGGGGATTATCCGATGTAATCACTAAGTGATCAGCATACTCATAAGCAGCCTGCGCCATTTCAGGGCGTTTTCCTTTATCTCGATCCCCACCACAACCAAATACACAAATAATTTTTTGATTGCTATGTAAGCGAACTGCTTTAAGTAATTGAACCAATGCATCTGACGTATGGGCATAGTCCACTACTATGGTTGGCTTGCCTGTTTTCTGTTTTTTTTCATTGATGCTTTCAGCACTTTTTATGGTTTGCAGCCTGCCTGTCACAGGTTTAAGTGTTTCAGCTGCATCAAGCAAACGATTAAACTCAATACCATTAGCAGCTAAACCAGTAATGACTGCCAACACATTAGCTAAATTAAAATGCCCCAATAAGGGAATATATATTTCCCCCTTGCCCCAAGGGCTTTCAATGACTGCCGCAATACCATCATTTAAATAACGAATTTGACTGGCAACCACATCTGCACGGGTATTTTGCAAGCTATATTGCCAGCGTTGGCAAGCAGGATGACAAGCAGCCAGCATTTGTTGTGCATAAGGATCATCCTGATTAATCACTGCATGCTGCAAAGCAATATTGGTAAATAATTGTGCTTTTGCTGCTGCATAATCTTCCATTGTCTGGTGATAGTCCAAATGGTCTCGAGTTAAATTAGTAAAAATAGCGACATCAAAAGCAATACTTTCAACTCGCCCCTGCGCTAAACCATGGGACGAAACTTCCATTGCTAAATATGGCACTTGCTGGTTAACTAACTGATAAATAAATTGATGTAACTGCAATGCATCAGGTGTAGTGTTTACTAATGGAATTAACGAGTCTGTGGTGCCATACCCTAGTGTTCCCACCACACCACAATTGATGTTTAATTTATTCAACAGTTGACGAGCAAACTGGCTACAAGATGTTTTACCATTGGTACCAGTAATACCCAGGATATTGATTTGGTTAGTCACATAACCAAAATATTCATTAAGTAGTTTTCCCAGTTGTTTATTCAGCTGTGGCACTTCAATAACAGCTTGCTGCCCCAATGCCTGTTGACCTGACTGTTCCGCTAAAACAGCAACGGCTCCCTGACCAAAGGCATCTGCAATAAAACGGCGTCCATCCACTTGATAGCCTTGCATGGCAATAAATAAGTCACCAGGTTTCACTTGTCGGCTGTCGATGGCAATACCTGAAAGAATAGGATCAAACCCGGTTTGGGCTTGCCCAATAGCAGCCAGCAAACGAGAAAGCGGCATCATTGGCAACTTCAGCACTGATTGATCATCCTGCTTTGTTGTCATGTGTTGTTACTCCTGTCACGACCACGGTTGGCCAAACGTGCCGAATTATCCGGTGATACCCCTAATAACTGTAAGGAACCAGCCACCACTTTTGAAAAAACAGGGGCTGCCACCTCACCACCGTAATACTTTTTATTTTTAGGGTTATCTATCATCACCACAGCAGCTAGCCTTGGATTTCCTGCTGGCGCTAAACCACTAAACACCGAATGGTGTTTTTTCTCTGAATACCCTCCTGCTTCAGCAATGCGCGCCGTTCCGGTTTTACCTGCCACCTGGTAGGCCTCAATTGCCCCTTGGGTGCCTGTCCCTCCTTTTTTCACAACACTTGTCAGCATTTTCACAACGTCATGCGCTACATTGCTGGGAATTACCTGTGATGCTTCCGGTTGGTCATCCAGCCTTAATAAGGTAGTGGGTACTTTTTTTCCTCTATTTGCTAATACGCCATAAGCCTGGGTTAGCTGCACAGCAGTCACTGCCATACCATAGCCGTAGGATAAGGTCGCTTCCTCAGTTGCCCGCCATTTACTGCGTAAAGGCAGCATTCCAGTGCTCTCTCCCGGAAAGCCCGTTCCCGTGTCGATACCAAAGCCCATTCGATGTAACAGTGAAGCCACTGTAGGTGCCGTCACTTGTTGAATAATTTTGGTCATGCCGATATTGCTGGACTTTTTCAATATCGTAGTAATATCAATCACACCATAGTTGCGGTGGTCTTTGATCGTCTTACGCCCAACCATCATATAGCCGGGGCTGGTATCTATCAGAGAGGACGACGTAAACTCACCTGCTTCTAGCGCAGCAGCGATAGTAAAAGGTTTAAGCGTTGAGCCCGGTTCAAAAATATCGGTCATGGCCCGATTACGAATTGACCCAGCCCGAACCCGGCGACGATTGTTGGGGTTGTATACTGGCTGATTGACCATTGCCAATATCTCCCCTGTTTTCACATCCAGTATCACCAGAGTTCCGCCTGAAGCATTATTTCGCTTGACTGCTTTTGCTAACTCTCGATAGGCTAGGTTTTGTACTCTTAGGTCAATACTTAAATACAGCTCTTTGCCCGGCTGAGCACTTTTAACTAACTCAGCACTTCTAACTAGCCGTCCTTTTCTATCTTTATACAAACGAACCTGTCCTGGCTTACCTGTTAGCCAGTGGTCGTAGGCTAACTCAATACCTTCCTGGCCTTTACCATCAATATTGGTAAACCCCACAATATGGGCAGCTACTCTGCCTGCTGGGTAGTAACGTTTAAATTCATCAATACCATAAATACCCCTAATTTTTTCAGCTAAAAGTCGCTGAGCCAGCTTAGGACGCATGTGTCGTTTAAGGTAAATAAACTCTTTAGAGCCGTTATCATTTACTTTCTTGGCAAGGTAGCTTGAGCTGAAGCCCAAGTGTTTGGCGATAACAGGCCATTTAGTCTTTACTTGGCTCAGCTCTTTGGGGTTTCCCCAAATGGTAACGACAGGTGTGCTGACAGCCAGCGGCTCCCCATTACGGTCAAAAATAATGCCTCGGGTTGCAGCCACTTCTGAGTGACGCACCACTCGTTTCGCCCCTTCATTTTGCAGGAAATGACGGTCAATCACCTGTAAGTCAACAATACGCCAACCCACTAGTGCAGCGGCCACTATCAGCACAGTTACAATAAATCGAAAGCGCCAGACTGGCACCTGAGTGTTTAACTGGCTCATGGTTTAACGATCACCATTTCCTCGCTTGATGGAATATGCATGGCAAGCTTGCCTGTGGCAATTTTGTCCAGCCGACTAGGGGTAGTGAGAGTACTATGCTGTAATAACAGCTGCCCCCACTTCACTTGTGCTTCAGACTGCAGTGTCAGCTCCGCCTGCAGCAAGTTAAACTGTTGTCGATTTAAGTGAGAGACATACACCACTGCCAGCGCTGATATCACTACCAACAGAAATAACAGGGTTAATCCGACTACTGGCTTTGAAACAGTTAACTGCATGAAAGACTCACTCCAATATTTACCCGCTCAAAGTTACTTAAGTTTCTCTGCCACCCGCATAATGGAACTACGGGAGCGCACATTACCATCCACCTCTTGCTCGCTTGGCTTAATTGCTTTGCCTATTGCCTTTAGTCGCTGGTTTAGCTGATCCGCAGTCACTGGTAACCCTGCTGGTAACTCGTCACCTTTTACATGCTTTTTAATGAAGCGTTTGACAATACGGTCTTCCAACGAATGAAAGCTAATCACCACCAGTCGACCACCTGGCCTCAGCACGTCCAACGCAGCATCCAAGGCGATTTCAAGATCACCCAGCTCATTATTGATATAAATCCTAATCGCCTGAAATGCCCGTGTTGCTGGGTGCTTATGCTTTTCCCAGGCAGGGTTAGCCTCCGCAATAATTTTTGCCAGCTGAGTGGTTGTCGTGATCCGTTCCTGCTGACGCGCTGTAATAATGGCCTTTGCCATCCTGCGAGAAAACCGCTCCTCACCATAAGTCCAGAGCACATCAGCAATGGCTTTCTCTTCTGCTGTTGCAATCCAGTCTGCTGCTGACATTCCTGCCACTGGATTCATCCGCATATCCAGTGGCCCTTCTTGCAAGAAGCTAAAGCCTCGCTCTGGGTTATCCAACTGAGGTGATGATACGCCTAAATCAAGTAACACCCCCGAAACAGCAGGCGGGCTATGCCATTCACTGACAAACTTAGCAAGCTCGGCAAAAGAACCATGCCCAATCTGAAAGCGCTTATCTTCATTGGCTATTTGCTCAGCTACCGCAATGGCGTCTGGGTCTTTATCAATGCCTAATAAACGCCCTTCACTAGATAGTTGGCTAAGAATTTGCCGGCTATGCCCACCCCGGCCAAAAGTACCATCGATATAATTTCCCGCTGGATCTACCACTAAGGCTTCAACTGCCTCATCCAGCAATACGGTCTGATGCTGATACATCGCTGTCATCGCTATAAGGAGAGTGATTCAAGCTCCACTGGTAGGCTGTCACCACCACTGGCCTCTGCCAGGTACTGGTCACGCCGCTCAGTCCACTGCTGCTCACTCCAAAGTTCAAACTTCTTACCCTGGCCTAATAAAATGGTTTTCTTTTCCAAACCGGCGTAATCCCGTAATAAAGGGGGAATCAGCACTCGGCCACTACCATCTATTTCCAGGTCGGTTGCATGTCCGATAAGCAAGCGTTGAATTCGCCTGGCCACCGGGTTAAAGCTGGGAAGCGCTTCAATTTTGGCTTGAATGCTTTCCCACTCATCAATGGGGTAAATCAATAAACAGGGTTCTTCAGTGTCAATAGTGGCCACCAACTGGCCATCACACCGACTTAATAGCTTGTCTCGGTGCTTAGTTGGTATAGCCAGACGCCCTTTGGCATCCATATTGATCGAGCTGACACCACGAAACAAATTGAGAAACCCTCAAATCGGAGCCTGACACCAGACTCCACCAATAACCCAATATTCTCCACAAAAACCCACTTTCTTCCACTTTGAGACACTATAGGAACGCTCTTGTTCTTCGTCAAGCAGTCACTCGCGTTCCCCTAACCAAAAAAACCATAAAAATCAAATAAATAGCTAAATGAGTAAACCCTACGCGAGACTATAAGTGAATAAATCACCATAAGTAACAAAGGCTTAGCGGGTGAAATGGTGAGAGTATCTGAACAGTGAGATTATTTAGCTCTAACAACACATTAGCTTTGTGAATAAATGCATATAAGAAAAGGGGTTATATATGAGGGTATTGAATGAATTGGAGAGTTGGCCTGTAAGCCGGGTTCTGTCGAAGGCAACCATTCATCTGGGATGTATATCACTATACACCTCAAGCAACCTACCCGAATTCAGTGCGGGCCGCACTTAAGAATTCCTATTTGGTCTTGCTCCAAGCGGGGTTTACCATGCCATGTCGTGTTACCACGCATGCGGTGCGCTCTTACCACACCCTTTCACCCTTACCGGCAACTTACTTTTACAAGCTCATTGCTTAGGCGGTCTACTCTCTGCTGCACTTTCCGTAGGCTCACACCCCCCAGGCGTTACCTGGCGCTTTGCCCTATGGAGCCCGGACTTTCCTCCCTTCAAACTCATAAGAAAGCGCTTACACACTTCCTTATATTGTTGAACAGCGGTTGCCCAGCCAACTCTCGGCGCTAAATCTACCCCTGTTTCCGGGCTAGTGCAAGCTCATAGAGCTGTTTCTTTTTATAGCCAGTAATTTTTGCCGCCAATTGGCTGGCTTGCTTAACGGATAATTCAGCTAGCAAAATATCCAGTACTTTTATGACATCTTCAGGCAGCTCTTCAGACTTAGCTTTGGCACCACCTTCAATTAATACGACAAATTCACCTCGTTGCTGGTTTGGGTCAGCCTTTAACCACGCCAAAAGCTCTGTGCAATTGCCCTTTTTAATAGTTTCGAAGGTCTTGGTGATCTCTCGGGCAATCGTTATTTGTCGATGGTGGTCAATCAGCGTCACCAGGTCTTCAACACAAGCGACAATCCGATGACAGGACTCATAACAAACCACTGTTGCCGGATACTTTAGCAACTCTTCCAATCGTTGCTGCCTAGCTTGTTGTTTATAAGGTAAAAAGCCTTCAAACCAAAATCGGTCCGATGGCAAGCCTGCTGCACTCAATGCTGCAATCATTGCACTGACACCAGGTACCGGCACAACTTTAATTGACTGATCTTGCGCTGCTTTCACTAATTGATAACCAGGGTCTGACACCAGCGGTGTCCCTGCATCAGAAATCAACGCCACCTGCTGCCCCTGCTGTAATTTATCAATAAGCTGCTGGGTACGTGCATACTCATTATGATCATGGTAGGAAACCAGTGGTGTACGAATAACAAAGTGCTTCAGTAGCTGCCCACTGTGGCGAGTATCCTCAGCAGCAATCAAGTCAACTGACTGTAATACTTTAACAGCTCTAGGGGTCATATCCTCCATATTACCAATAGGCGTCGCTACGACGTATAAGACTCCCTGGCGTTCAGCACGTTGTTCAACAGATTCACTGCTCATTAGAAATAAAAACTCCGCTCCTGCTTACAAACGTGGGTAAGCATTAAAGTTTTACCAAATATAAGACACTACACTAGGCTAAGGTTAACTATTATGAAGGATTTTTTGATAAGCTGTTATATCTGGCCAAGATATTTCAGCTATTTTTTATTTATAAGTTTTAAGCCCTCGACTTTATCAACGCTTGTTGGAAGTAAACTCAGGTATGAAGCAAACAGCCCGTAATCTTATCAGTTTCGCTCTTGCCTCCACCCTTATTGTAGGATGTGGCGGCATCAAACAAGTTCGCACTCATGGTGGTGGAGTTGCCCCATTACCGGCACAAAACCTGGCTGAAGTCCAGCGGTTACTTGCCGAAGCTGAAGCAGCCCCATCTCCGCAAAAAGAGGCATTAAAAATTTCTGCAGCTAATTTACTTCTGCAAACCAATACGACAGATAGTTCTCAGGAAGCAGCAAGCATTGTTAACGGTTTAAACCCTCAAGGGTTACCACTTAACTCCCAGGCAGAATATGCGTTAGTTAAAGCACAACTAGCGCTGTCCAATAATAATACTGGCAAAGCCTTTGAGTGGGTGGATAGTCCTAATGTCATTAATGCCACCAACCCCAAACTTACCAAACAGTCATATCAGGTTCGTGCTCAAGCATACGAACGCAATAAAGAGTATCGCGCCGCATTAGATGAATGGCTATTAGCGCTTCCGCTATTAAACTCAGATGAAAAACATATTGCCCATAAAGCAATATGGAGAAACCTTCTCAACCTGGACCCTAACACCCTGAGTCACTTGGCTAGCCAAACAGGCGACCAAGAAACCCAGGGCTGGGTCAGTCTGGCAGCTATTGTTAAAAAGCCAGAAGATATTGATCAGCAGATTCAAGCATTTCAGCAGTGGCAGCAACAGTGGCCTAATCACCCAGCAAATCAACAAATTCCTGAAGCCATGCGTACCCTAGAACAAATTGCGGCACACCGGCCAAACAAGATTGCTTTGCTGTTACCCATGACAGGTTCATTAGGCTACGCAGGCAAAGCGATTCGCGATGGCTTTTTAGCTGCTTATTATCATGCCTTACAAAATGGCCATGTAGTACCAGAAATTAAGGTGATTAATACTAGCAAGCATTCGTCAATTGATCAGGCCGTTTCCGAGGCAACCGCCCAAGGAGCTGAGATGATTGTCGGCCCGCTGAAGAAATCACGGGTTAAGCAACTACAACAACTGTCACCAACCATTCCCACCTTAACGTTAAACTATGGTGATCGAGAAGCTAGCGCCCCTGCAAACTTCTACCAGTTTGGTTTAGCGGCAGAAGATGAAGCCAAGCAAGCTGCACAACAAGCCTGGCACGATGGCTTTCGCGCCCCTGTAATTCTTGCTCCCAAGTCAAGCTGGGGGAATCGTGTGGTGACAGCATTTGCTAACGAGTGGCAATCCTTAGGAGGCACTATTCGTGGCGAAGGACGATTTGGTGGCAGTAGTGACTACAATGGCGTCATTGGTTCTTTGCTTAGTCCTCGTGCCAGCACGTTGAGAGCCCATGAAGTGGAACAAGTGATTGGCAAGCAAATTCGCCACAACCCTAACCGTCGTGGCGATGTCGATATGGTGTTTTTAGCTGCAAACGCCAAGCAAGGCCGACAAGTGAAGCCTACCCTTGCTTATCATTATGGCGGTGATCTACCTGTTTACGCCACTGGCACTATTTTTACTGGAAACCCCAACCCCGCAAAAGACAGTGATTTAGATGGGATTATGTTCCCTTCTATGCCCTGGTTAAGCGACCACTTTGATGACCCATTAAAGTCAAAAATTATTGATACTTGGGATCGCTCAAATACTCTTTATGGGCCTTTATTTGCCCTGGGGATTGACGCCTATCGACTCTACCCTAGACTGCCTCAGCTAAAAACAGCTGAAGGTACTCGCTTATTTGGCGCATCTGGGTCACTGACATTAAACCCTTATCAACAAGTAGAGCGAACTCAACCTTGGTTTTTCTTCAAAGGCGGTAAGCCTCAACCAATGCCTGTTAACGCCTATCAACAAGAAAACAACCCTTCTGCTGTACATTATGGCTTCGGGCAAGAGTAAGCCCACTGAAACGGGCCTGCGCTATCAACACATAGCGCAGCGCCATCTAGAAGCCCAAGGGTTAAAAACCATTCAATGCAACTTCCGCTGTAAGGTCGGAGAACTTGATTTAATCATGAAAGACGGCAGCAGTGTGGTATTTGTCGAGGTTCGTTTTCGCAAGAATCAGGCCTATGGCTCTCCTGCTAGTACAGTTACCCCACATAAGCAGCATAAAATCATTAAAGCAGCCCAGTATTATTTAATGATGAAAAAGCTAAACGTACCTTGCCGATTTGACGTGGTTTCAATAACGCAAGATAGCCAGCAACAACCCCATATCGACTGGATTCCTAATGCATTTTTAGCTGATAGTTAATCCAGCATTGAAGTCCACAAGCTAACTTTACGCATGTGCCACTAGTGAATTCAGTTAAGAGAATTGATATTATAACAAGTTCCGTTGTCTATACCTTCTGCTGCACCCGTAATTAAGCCAATAATCACATCAAAGAAAAGCTGATCTGAATTATTGCAAGAGACCCTCTGATGGAAATAATTGATCACATTACCAATCATTTTTCGGAGAATATTGATGTCACTATTAAGTGCGCAGAATCACTCCCACCACTCATTGCCCACGCCAGTGAGCTGTTAGTTAACACCTTACTTCACGATGGTAAAATTATTGCCTGCGGCAATGGTGGCTCAGCAGCAGAAGCACAATATTTTGTTGCTAATTTACTTAATCGCTTTGAGCGAGAAAGACCCTCTTTACCAGCTCTCGCCCTAACAGCTGACACCGTCACGTTGACTGCTGTTGCCAGTGACTACAGTTATAATGAGGTATTCTCGAAACAGGTCAGAGCACTTGGCCAGCCAGGTGATATTTTACTCGCCCTATCTGCCAATGGTTACTCAGCAAATGTTGTACAGGCAATTCAAGCCGCCCATGACCGAGAAATGATAGTTATTGCTTTAACTGGAAAAGAAGGAGGCGATATGGCAGCCTTACTCCATGGTGATGACTTTGAAATTCGTATTCCATCACAATCGACAGCAAGAGTTCACGAACTACACCGCTTTGTTATTCACTGTTTATGCGACTTAATTGATGAGCATTTATTTGGAGGAAGCTTATGAGAGCAAGCCATGTTATCTGTTTAATCAGCCTCCTGGTCTTCATAAATGGCTGTACTCCAATATTAACAGCCACCCATGAAGGTCCAATCACTCAAAACCAAGGTAAACGTACTCTAGGCAGTATTGTTGATGATGAAACAATCGAAACCCTAGCCCAAGTCAACCTGGAAAAAGTAAACCCTGAATTTAAAAACAACCATGTTGTAGTTACCAGCTTTAATGGTGTCGTTTTATTAACTGGACAAGTAGCAAATGAAGCTCTGAAAAATCAAGCAGGACAAGAAGTCAGAAAGCTGCAAAAAGTAAAACAAGTATACAACGAGTTAGAGGTATCCAGCCCCATTTCCTATCTTGCACGTAGTAATGACAGCTGGCTCACCTCAAAAATCAAAACCAAAATGCTAGCGAATGAAAAAGTCCCGGCTTCAAGAGTTAAAGTGGTCACCGAAAATGGCGTAGTATTTTTAATGGGGCTAGTCACTCAGCAAGAAGCGAATGAAGCGGTGAATGTAGTACGTACATCTTACGGCGTACAAAAAATCGTCAAGGTTTTTGAGTATATTGATCAAGGGTAATTGCGCAATTTCCCTCTTTGTAGATAGACTGCGATAAAAGACCTCCCCCCTTTAATAAAGGGGGGTTAGGGGGGATTTAAAAGGGCTAGAGTTGTTGAGAGATCTCTGTTTTATGTATGTAAAAATCCCCCTCAATCCCCCTTTTCCAAAGGGGGAAGCTGAGTTGCGCCAAACTAAAAGAGGAAGCAGCTATAACGAAAGCCTCAGAGAGAATAGTAATCCAGCTATTTAACAACCTTCAAGCTGGGTCGTCCTGATGGTTTTCCTGGCTTAGCTGTTGGCTCTGGTGAAGTAGGAGCTGGATCAGGTGTTGGCTCTGGAGCCTCTTCAGAATCAAATACCATCCCTTGACCATTTTCTCTGGCATAAATAGCCATTACTGCATAAGTGGGTACATGTAAGTGCCTGGCAATTCCACCAAATCGGCCATTAAAGTCAATGGCATCATTACCAATAAGCAAATCACGCACTGCCGTTGGAGAAATATTAAGAACAATTTGGCCATCTTTAACATATTCCTGAGGCACTTCAACTGTCTCCACCTCAGCATTCACTAAGATGTAAGGTGTACAGTTGTTATCAACAATCCATTCATACAGTGCTCTAATAATATAAGGTCGACTACTACTCATCGACATAAGATAGTTCTCCGAACAATGGCCAGCTAAAACAAATAATACCTAAAAAGTAAAACTTAGGGATGCTCTTTAGATATAAAAAGAGGCACCAAAGTGCCTCTAACTCAATACTAAGTGCCAAATACCTTAGAGGCTTCGCATTTCTTTTTCTGCTTCAGACAGACTTTCCTTGAATGCCTCTCTGGCAAACAACCGTTCCGCGTACTTTAGTAACGGTTCTGCCTGCTTTGGTAGTTCAATACCCAACACCTGTAGCCGCCATAAAATAGGTGCGACACTACAGTCCACCAAAGTAAACTCTTCACTCATAAAGAAAGGTTTTTCAGTAAAAATAGCTGCAGTACTGGTTAAACTTTCCTTTAGCTCTTTACGTGCACGATTTGCAGCCGTTTCCTTGGTTTTTGGATTTTGGATCAGGTCTACTAAAGCACACCAGTCTTTTTGAATTCGATAAACATAGAGTCGACTTTGCGCACGGGCCACTGGGTATACTGGCAATAATGGCGGGTGCGGAAAGCGTTCATCTAAATATTCCATCATGACATTGGGTTCATAAAGCACCAAATCACGATCAAGCAAAGTCGGCAAGCTGTTATAAGGATTTAGGTCAGCCAGCTCTGCCGGTTTATTGTCTGGATCAACATCCTGAATATCAACAGCTACTCCCTTTTCTGCCAGAACAATTCTTACTCGATGGCAATAGTGATCTAAAGGGTCAGAAAAAAAAGTCATTGAGGAACGTTTGGCAACCACGCCCATTTTCACCCCCGCGTAGAGATCAATTCAAACGAAATGCACGCTTTTAAATATTTAAGAACATAATATTTAATAGCGCGCACCCCACACAAAATACTTATTGTTTTACAGTCTAATGAACGTCTTTCCAAAATTCACGTTTCAATAGATAAGCAAAGACAAAAAACACAGCAAGAAATAGCAACACATAAGTGCCAATCCGCTCTCTATCAAGGCGGGCAGGCTCACCAGCATAGGCTAAGAAACTAACCAAGTTTCTCACTGTTTGGTCATACTCTTCAGGTGTTTGCTCATGCTTTATGTCAGATTTAAGGGTTAACTCACATAAAGGCTTGCCTGTTTGAGTATCTACTTCGTGAGACTGCTGGCCATAGCAGCTGTCATGCTGTAGACCTTGCAGCTCAAGTAATACATGAGGCATTGCCACATCTGGAAACACCTTGTTGTTGACTCCCCATGGACGAGACTTATCCTCATAGAAAGTTCTTAAGTAGGCGTATAGCCAGTTAGGCCCTCTAACCCTAGCGACCAAAGTAAGGTCTGGTGGTGCTGCACCAAACCATTTCTTAGCCTCTTCAGGTCGCATGGCATTTTCCATTAGATTACCGATTTTAACGTCATTAAATACCACATTTTCCATCATCAACTCATGGGGAATACCCAGGTCATCAGCCACTCGCTCATAACGCTGATACTTTGTGCTATGACACCCCATACAATAATTCATGTAGGTACTTAAGCCCTGTTGTAGCGCGGCCTTGTCCGTTAAATCGACTTTAAACCCATTCTTCTGTGCATAGCCATCCACATCGAAGCCTGAGCCTCCAGCTGCCCAGCTAGCAACTGGCAATAACATTAAAAAAGCTACTAATAGTTTTTTCATTACCCTGTCACCCTTTCTGGAACTGGTTTAGTACTTTCCGCCCGGGTATACCAAGGCATCAGAATAAAGAACAAGAAGTAAACCACAGTCCATATTTGCGACCAAAGGGTTCGAAGATCTGTGGCAGGTTTTGCCCCCAGATAACCCAAGCAAACAAAGCTAACAGCAAACAAGCCAAGAGCAATTTTACTAAGTATGCCTTTGTAACGAATTGACTTCACTGGGCTACGATCCAGCCAAGGCAATACAAATAACACCGCAATTGCCGCTCCCATTGCAATGACTCCACCCAGCTTATCAGGTACTGCCCGCAAGATGGCATAGAATGGTGTAAAGTACCAGACAGGTGCAATATGTTCAGGTGTTTTCAAACTATTGGCTGGCTCAAAGTTTGGTGGCTCAAGGAAAAAGCCGCCCATTTCTGGGAAAAAGAATACGACAATACAGAAAACAAACAAAAACACGACCACACCGACAATATCTTTAACGGTGTAATATGGGTGGAAAGGAATACCATCTAATGGAATACCATTGGCGTCTTTCTTTTTCTTAATTTCAATACCATCAGGGTTATTAGATCCTACTTCATGCAGTGCAATAATATGCAGTACCACCAGCCCCAGAATCACAATTGGCAAGGCAATAACATGCAAGGCAAAGAAACGGTTAAGCGTAATGCCTGAAATTAAGAAATCACCACGAATCCACTGTTGTAAATCAGCACCAATAACAGGAATGGCACCAAACAGTGAGATGATTACCTGAGCCCCCCAATAAGACATTTGCCCCCAAGGCAGCAAATACCCCATAAAAGCTTCAGCCATTAGGCACAGATAAATGGTCATCCCAAATATCCAAACCAACTCTCGTGGTGCCTTATAAGAGCCGTACAACAACCCTCTGAACATATGCAGGTAAACCACCACAAAAAATGCTGATGCGCCAGTAGAGTGTAAATAGCGAAGCAACCAGCCATACTCCACATCACGCATAATATACTCAACAGAAGCAAACGCCTGCTCTGATGAAGGCACATAACTCATCGTTAACCAGATACCCGTCAGGATCTGATTAACCAATACTAATAAAGCGAGTGAGCCGAAAAAGTACCAAAAGTTAAAGTTCTTAGGTGCATAGTATTTACTAAGATGCTCTTCCCACATTTTGGTCGCAGGAAAACGCGCATCCACCCATTCCATGAAACCTTTCATTATGCGTTCTCCTCATCAACACCGATAATTAAGGTATTATCATCGATAAATGAATAAGGCGGCACTTCTAGGTTAATGGGTGCCGGTACACTCTTGAACACTCTTCCCGCCAAGTCAAACTTAGAGCCATGACAAGGGCAGTGGTAACCACCTTTCCACTCTTGGTCAAACTCCATTGGTTTTACTTCTGGAAAAAACTTTGGTGAACAACCCAGGTGGGTACAAAGACCAACCAAAACTAAAATTTCTGGCTTAATAGAACGGAACTCATTTTTTGCATAGCTTGGCTGCTGAGACTCTTCTGCGGATTCTGGATCTGCCACTCGGCTATTTAATTGTTTTATATTTTCCAAAATCTCAGGGGTGCGTCGCACCACAAACACAGGTTTGCCTCGCCACTCAGCGATAATTTGTTGGCCTGACTCAATTTTAGCCAGGTTTACTTTTACCGGAGCGCCAGCTGCCTTAGCTTTTGCACTAGGGTTCCAGGAAGCAATAAATGGAACTGCAGCGCCTACTGCACCAGCAGCACCAACCACCGAGGTTGCTGCTACCAAAAAGCGTCGCCGGCCTTTATTTACGCCGTCATTTGTCATTAAACTTATCTCCCCATCAGAGCGAATTCGATGACCGTCTGAACAAACAGGTAACACGCGGACAACTAGTCAGGTTTTGCAACAGACTCAAAATGTGCGAATGGTAAAAAAATTATCAGCCGCTAGCAAGTTAGGCAACAACTGACAACAAGGCTTAGCGACCTGATTATCCTCAAAAATGCTGCAATATTATATCCAATTTAGTTATGCAGGATAATCAATTTATTTATACCCAACACATTGGGTATAAAGGCCTGCTGAATTTTGCTCAAATATTATACTTATAGACAAGCATCAAAAGGCCTTAAAAAAAAGCCTGGGATATTTCCCAGGCTTTTTGACCACAAAAGCGATAAGCAATAATTAACGCTTTGAGTACTGTGGACGCTTACGCGCTTTGCGCAGACCCACTTTCTTACGCTCAACTTCACGTGCATCACGAGTCACATAACCCGCTTTACGTAAAGGTGAACGAAAATCTTCGTTGTACTCAATCAAAGCACGAGTAATACCGTGACGAATCGCTCCAGCTTGGCCAGAACCACCCCCACCTTTAACTGTTACTTTGATGTCGAAGTTTTCCAACATCTCAACAACTTCAAGTGGCTGACGAACAACCATCCGAGCAGTTTTACGACCGAAGTATTCATCCAATGGACGACCATTAACTTCGATAGCACCGCCTCCAGTTTTCAAGAAAACACGAGCAGTCGAAGATTTGCGACGACCAGTTCCGTAGTATTGAGCCGTAGACATATTCAGACCTTCCCGTTAAATTTCCAGAACTAGAGGTTGTTGAGCTGCATGCTTGTGCTCGGCACCAGCATAAACTTTCAGCTTGCTGTACATAGCCCGGCCCAACGGACCTTTTGGCAACATACCTTTAACAGCTTTCTCAATGATACGCTCTGGCGCATGATCAATCAGCTTTTCAAAGTTCATAGTACGCAAACCACCAGGATAACCTGTATGACGATGATACAGCTTGTCCTTCGCCTTATTACCAGTGACATGCACTTTTTCAGCGTTTACGACCACAATGTAATCACCTGTGTCCACATGAGGTGTGTACTCAGGCTTGTGCTTACCACGTAGCCGCAGCGCAATTTCAGTTGCTAGACGACCCAGAGTTTTCCCTGAAGCGTCTACTACGTACCAGTCACGCTTTACAGTTTCTGGTTTTGCAGTATAAGTTTTCATATTACTTTATGCCTCGTAAGTCGATTCAATATCGACAAAATGTTACAAACTGAGCTTTTGGCAATCCTAAAACCACCAAAAGGGTTTCAGTGTTGCACACGGGCATCTCAATTCGCGGGAAACGAAGCCGGCGATTATAGCGCTAAGCGCTTGGATAAAAAAGCCCCTAATAACACTTTATAAACCTCAAGGGTAGTTTATTTTTCGGCCAACATCATTATAACAAAATCACTACCGTTATATTTTTCAGTTACATTGTTAAATAAGCTATTTGATAAAGTGTGTTATTTAATTTAGAAACTTTAGGAAAACCACATGCAATACCACCCATTAGGTAACAGTAGTCTTAAGGTGAGTGAACTTTGCTTAGGCACCATGACCTGGGGAGAACAAAATAATCAACAAGAAGCGTTTGAGCAATTAGACTGTGCAATGGACCAGGGCATTAACTTTATTGATACGGCAGAGCTTTACCCTGTCCCTCCTAAAGCAGAAACCTATACTAAAACAGAAAGCATAATTGGTGAGTGGATAAAACAGCGCGCCAACCGGGATCAGTTTATCCTAGCAACTAAAGTCACAGGCCCTGGTGACTGGGTAAGCTATATGCGTCAAGGGCCAAGGTTGGATAGAAGCAATATTATTGCAGCAGCTGACGCTTCACTTGCTCGCTTAAATACCGACTACATCGACTTGTATCAAGTTCACTGGCCAGAACGACAAACTAACTTCTTTGGCCAGCTCAGTTACCCTTACCCTATCGAAGAACAAACTGTTGCTATTGAAGAAACCCTTGCAGCTCTTAGTGAGTTAGTCAAAAGTGGCAAAGTCCGGTATATCGGTATCTCTAACGAAACGCCCTGGGGCGCCATGCAATATTTGCAGTTAGCTCAGCAGCATAGCATGGCCCGCGTGGTATCCATCCAGAACCCTTACAACCTGCTAAACCGAACCTTTGAAATTGGCCTGGCAGAATTTACTCATCGAGAACAGCTTGGCTTGCTCGCCTACTCTCCCATGGCATTTGGTGCGTTAAGTGGCAAATATTTACATGGCGCGAAGCCCGCTAATGCTCGCTTAACGCTATTTAGCCGGTTTGCTCGTTATTCCAACCCACAGGCGGTTAAAGCAACAGAGCAATATGTAGCCATTGCCAAGCGACATCATTTAGATCCAGCTCAAATGGCCTTAGCTTTTGTTAGCAGCCGCCCTTTTGTTACCAGTAATATTATTGGTGCTACCAGTATGGAACAGCTAAAAGCCAATATTGATAGTATTAATTTAGAGCTTTCGGAAGAAGTACTAGAAGAAATAGAGGCGGTTCATACTGAGCAACCGAATCCCGCGCCTTAATTTTGAAGAGATAGCAAACTGCTCCCCCCCTTTGATAAAGGGGGGCTAGGGGGGATTTAAAGTTGCCAAAGTTTTTGAGCTATCTTCGTCTTATTTGTATGTAAAAATCCCCCTCAATCCCCCTTTTTCAAAGGGGGAAGTTATGGATCTCGCCATAACTCTCCACCCCCTTCATTATTAAGCCTTATGCGCTCGTCCCAAATATTCATGAGACTGCATTTCCAACATCCTACTGGTTGTTCTTTCATAAACAAAGGCTAATTGAGTACCTTGATAAATATTCGGAATTGCCACTTCAGCCGACATAATCACTTTGACGTTACGGTCGTAAAACTCATCAATTAAATTAACAAACCGGCGCGCCTGATCATCATTGCTAGCAGTCAGTTGCGGTATATCACTAAGCAAAACCGTGTGAAATATCTTAGCCAGCTCAATGTAGTCATTCTGGCTTCGCGGCCCATCACACAACTCGTTAAAACTAAACCAGACAACATCATCGCAACACTTCAATGCAGTGATGGTTCGCCCTTCAATAACCAGCGGCTCATTTTCAGTAGTATGCGCTTTATCTGGCACCAGTCGGCTAAAACTGTCTTCCATACTGGCTGTTGCTTGAGCACTTAATGGGTGATGATAAATTTCTGCCTGCTCTAAAACCCTCAGCCGATAATCAATACCACTATCTACATTAACTACTTCAGTATATTTTTCTACCAATTCAATTGCAGGTAAAAAGCGTTGACGCTGCAAGCCATCTTTATACAACTCATTGGGTACAATATTTGACGTTGCTACTAAAGTAACCCCGTTAGCAAACAGTTGCTCAAACAACCCACCTAAAATCATCGCATCGGTTATATCCGACACAAAAAACTCATCAAAGCAAATAACGCTAGCCTCATCACTAAGCCGCTTTGCCACGATAGTTAACGGGTTTTTTTCACCTTTCAGGGTTTTTAATTCCTGATGTACCCGCTGCATAAACCGGTGAAAATGTGTACGCATTTTATTTTCGAATGGCAGACTGTCAAAAAAAGTATCTACTAGATAAGTCTTTCCTCGACCAACCCCCCCCCAGAAATACAAACCCTGGCAGGGTTCAACTGGCTTTTTTTGACCAAACCATTTTAACCAGCCTGTCACTGGCTTAGATTGCTCTTGCTGAGCAATAATCAGATCTTCATAAAGCCGCTGCAAATGTTTTACTGCCTTTTCCTGCTCGGCATCGTAACTGAAGTCTTCTCGAAGCAAGTCTTGTTGATAGCGCTCCCAAGGTGTCATAACAACTGAACCTAACCCATTAACTGTTGCGTTGATTTTGTGAGCGCCACTTTAACTACCTTGAAAACATTGTGCAATTCGTTATAAGCCGCAATAAACTTGTCCTCAAGTGCTAAATTTTCTGACATAACCAGCTAAACTAGGGGTATCAGCCAACAATGCCATAAGAATAGAGCTGACTGACCTTAGGTGCTTGATTGTACTTCTAAAAATCACATACAAAGGGTATACATCAAATCAAAAAATAGCTAATTTAGGGGCATAAGCTAAAACAATGGTGCTTTAGCTTCAGGCTGCTTAGAGCAAAACGAGTTATACGACAAAATAACAATAGTACTCGCAGGTATCGGTAATATGCCGACCACTCTTGGCAAGTAAGTTGCTGGTAATAACCAATAAAATTCAGCAACCCTATAGATAGGAACGACAAACATTAGAGGCATTAGTTGTGGAAACAGCAAATCTCATTTGGTTTATCTTAGGAGTGATGGTGGGTGCCTCACTGCTGTATATGTTTAACCTCATGACAAGCAACAATAGTAAAAGCAATAAGCTGGAAAACCAGCTACAGCAAACACAAAATGAGCTAAATAGCTATCACGAAAGTGTTAATGAGCACTTTAACCAAACTCGTGAGCTTGTCAACAAGCTCACTGAAACCTACAAAGACCTTAATCAACATATCGCAAACTCTGCTGCTACATTATGTGATATAGAAACGCAGCAAGGTGCAAATGATGCTCTACTGGCTACAGATGCCTTGGTTTCAGGTAAAAAGCCAGAAGCTGATGAGCGCCATGATGCAATTGAACCACCTAAAGATTACGCTCCCAAAAAGCACCCAACAGAAAAAGGTACACTGTCAGAAGACTTTGGGGTAATAAGGCGAGAAAACCCTTCTTTATCATAAGCATAAAAAAGCAGCCAAATGGCTGCTTTTTTTATAGCTATTTTTAAGTAACTTTCAGTCAAGCTTATTGCTTTTCTAAGCTGTCCAAAAACTTTTCAGCATCCAGTGCAGCCATACAGCCTGTTCCCGCAGATGTAATCGCCTGACGATAGACATGATCCATTACATCCCCCGCTGCATACACACCAGGAATACTAGCTTGAGTTGCATTGCCCTCTAAACCACTTTGCACTTTGATATAACCATTATGCATATCCAATTGCCCGTCAAACAGACTGGTGTTGGGCGTATGGCCGATAGCAATAAATACCCCGGCTACAGGAATGTCAGTCAGCTCATCAGTATGCTTGTTACGCACTCGAATACCTGTTACACCAGCGTCATCCCCCAGCACCTCATCAAGAGTGCTATCAAGTACCAGCTCAATATTGCCACTTTTGACTTTATCCATCAGTTTATCCTGAAGGATTTTCTCCGCACGAAACTCATCACGACGATGCACCAAGGTGACTTTTTTGGCAATATTGGCTAGATAAAGAGCTTCTTCAACTGCAGTATTTCCCCCTCCAATCACAGCCACATCTTGCTTTTTGTAAAAGAACCCATCACAAGTAGCACAAGCAGATACCCCTTTTCCTTTGAATGCTTCTTCACTGTCAAGCCCTAGGTATCTGGCACTAGCGCCAGTGGCAATAATCAGTGCATCACAAGTATATTCGCCACTATCACCCTTCAAACGAAATGGGTGTTGTTGCAAGTCAGCAGACTGAATATGATCAAACACAACTTCAGTATTAAAGCGCTCAGCATGCTGCCGCATCCGCTCCATCAATGCAGGTCCTTGTAACCCTTCAACATCACCCGGCCAGTTATCCACATCCGTTGTTGTTGTCAGCTGGCCACCCATCTGAATACCTGTCACTAGCACAGGATTTAAGTTGGCCCGCGCAGCGTATACAGCAGCTGTATAGCCAGCAGGACCAGACCCTAAAATCAACAACTGGGCATGTTTAACTTCTGACATTGATAGCTCTCCTTTAAAATCGTATTTGAGCCCTGCACTAGCAGGCTAATTGCACCATATTATGACGCTTCTTTTGCTTGGATGCACCACTAGCATCTGGACTTGAGATTAAATATTATCAATGGTGGTTATAGTAAAAATCTATTTGGTTACACTCACAATTTAAGGGCTCTTTTATATGCTAGGTACCCAACAGTTTTTTCAAGGACTACAGCTCATCAGTCAGCCAGGGCTCAGAAAGTTTGTCGTTTTCCCCCTGCTACTTAATATTTGTGTGTTTACAGCTGCCCTTATTTTATTATTTAGCCAATTTGGCGCCTTGATAGGCTGGTTAATTGGCGACCTGCCCAGTTGGCTAAGCTGGTTAGAATACTTATTATGGCCTTTTTTTGCGATTACCGCCCTTTTGTTGGTATTTTTTACCTTTAGCATCATCGGCAATATCATCGCCTCCCCTTTCCATGGTTTTCTGGCTGAAGCCGTCGAAAAGAAAATCACCAATAATCAAAACGAAGAAGATTTTAGCTGGCAACAACTGGCTGTCGTTGTACCCAAAGCAATCGGTCGAGAACTACGTAAACTGCTGTATTATTTGCCCTGGTTAGCTATTCTTTTGCTTATCACCATAACCCCTGTACTGAATATTATCGCCCCATTTGCCTGGTTTGCCTACAGCACCTGGATGCTTTCAGTGCAATACGTTGATTATGCCGCCGATAATAATGGGGTTGGATTTAAAGAAATGATTGAACAGTTAAAGCAAAGTCGCACCAATGCCCTGACCTTTGGTGGCACTGTTTATTTATTAATGTTTATTCCATTTGTTAACTTTTTAGTCATACCTGCCGCAGTGGCTGGTGGTACAGTCATGTGGGTAGAGTTAAACAGGAAAAAAATATAAATAATAACTTACATAAACAGTACCTAGAAAAAGCCCGGCTATAGCCGGGTTATAAATCTAACTAGCGCATAATTCGCATATCAAAAGCCATTCTATTTGTTTGACAGTTTTAGCAATGAATACGCGTTTTACCCTCCTTAATGATAATCATGCTAGTTCCTTTGCAGCCTTGTTCATCTTTACCTCTAAATACATACCATTTGCTATAAATTTCAGGTAAGTATTTTTGCTTTTTTTCATTAAATGTACTCCACTCTATACGCACTATAATATCATCAGAATTCATTATATATTCAGCCGTGCTTTCATCTCATACTGAAATATCAGGTTTATAGTGACAATTAGCTTCATCACTTTCTCTAAAAAATAACGATAATAATAGTCATATTGTTTTATTTCTTTAGCAGGTAATATTTTTTATTATAATCATCTACAACTGCTTTTAACTCCTCCCTTGTTTCTGGTGGGCTAACAATTACAATTTTTTTCAACTTTGCCAATTGAGAGGTAGGACTACCTTCAAAAATCGTATTACCAAGGATATCTTTGGGCATCTCCACTCATTGTTTATGGCTTCTGCGCAAGCTAACGGGGTCTTGAACAAGTCAGCTTGCGTGTAAGATAGGTTACCTTTGCAAGCAAGCCAACACAGTAAAAGAGCCCGTCAGGCAGCGCCTTTCAGGCCCATCTAGTAAACCCACACTCAGTTTCGACAGGCCATCAGCACGCCTTCAAACCAACGCCTTGATTGCGAATTTACCAGAAGATCAGAGACAACAAACAATTATTAGAAGAGCCTTTTATACAACAGCACTGTGAGAAAGCTTTTAAGCAAAACAAAATGTACAACAGTTATACACTCACATCAAATCCCGGCCCAAATCCCATTCCCCAAAAGAGTGCAGTGATCACTTTCATTGTCACTAGCAATACCAAGCCAACACACACGACAGATGTAGCAAATAGAAAGCCTTGCTCTTCAGGGATTGTCATCATTCTAGGTAAACCCACATAAAGCAAATAAACGGTATAAGCGACGCCAATAATCGAGCCAATTAAATACAAAGCAGTATTAGGATAAAGCGCTAAAAGGCCAACAAAATAGATAGGCGTTGCTGTATAGGCGGCAAACACAATACATTTGGTATAGCTTGGCTTGGTTCCATAGGTTTTTGCCATCCAATGGATAAACAGCCCCATAAATACAATCCCAGCTAAAATTGCCATATAGCCTGCTACAGACATCAACAAAGCACTTTGGTGATCGATAATGACTTTATCCAAAGTACCAATCGACCAACCTACAGTAGTAGCGCCATAATAAGAGCTTACTGCCGGGATAGCCGCTAAAATAAAGACATGCAGTAAGTAATATTTTTTATTAGCCAGTGTCTCTTTTCTAATAAGATCATATTCTTCTTTAGGGTGAGCAAATAAACCCCAAACATGATTAAACAAGATCATAACTGTCTCCTGATCAAAGTCCTTTTCAACTTTTCATATAAGGGCACCTCTAAAAGCCGTATTTTTTATGAGAGCAAGGCAGCAACGCACGGAAGGCCGCAGTGTATAAGAAATACATGAGGACCTGAGTACGGAGCTAACGCAGCTATCGTGAAAAAGTGCACTTTTAGAGATGCCCTTAAGACAGACGTTAAATTGTAACAATTATAATGAGTATAGCCTTCCTTAGCTCAAATAGTTCGTCATCAATAGTATAAGTATACCCAATATGAATGGTTTTTAGGTGCGACCATCAAGTGACGAAACCCCATGAGCCTATAAATAATAGGTGATTGGGGTGACAGTTAAATGCTCCATGCATTAACTGCATTCACACCATCCTTGGTGATTAGGAATGAAGACTGTTAAATGCTCCTGCATAAACTGCATTCCCACCTTCCATGGTGGTCATAACAAAACCTAGAAATCATTCGTGAAGGGTATTTAACTCTCCCTTAATACCACCATTGGACTTTCAGTTATCACTCGGCGACTTGACCATAGTCCAATACTGGCAATAATGCTACTGCCCAATAAAGGTAAGCTAAGCCAGAGCCAGCCATTGGTTTGGTAACTCAAGTCAAAGGTGATGTTATATAGCAGCCGACAAACTAGTTCTGTGCCTAACGCCGCCAACAACCCTGCGACGCCACCTAAAGCGGCAAATTCAATTAACTGGCACTGGCGAATCTGCTGGCGGCTTGCTCCCAAGGCACGCATCACCCCCCCTTCTTGAATACGATCTGCTAGTGTGCCTTTAATTGCTGCATATAATACTGCTAATCCAGCAATTAAAATAAATAACAAAACATATTCAATCGCAGAAGTGACCTGAGTCAAAATCAATCGTACTTGATTCAACATAGCGGCCACGTCTAACAAAGTGATAGCAGGAAATTGCTTCACCAAATCAGCCAACAAATACTGCTTGTCTGCAGGTAAATAGAAGCTGGTTAAGTAAGTGGCAGCAAATGGCTCAAGCACCGGTTTGGGAAAAATCATATAAAAATTCGGTTGAAAAGACTCCCAGTTGACGGTGCGGAGGCTGGTTACAGTTGCTTCCAAGTCTTGTCCAGCAATCGTAAACGTCAACTGATCACCCAGTTTTATATTCAACCGGTCAGCCAGTTCCTGTTCAATAGACACCTCCTGACTTGTTGAGTCTGGTTGCCACCATTGCCCCGTCACTAACTCATTTCTGGGAGGCAATTTATGTCGCCAGGTTAAATTCAGCTCTCGATTTAATGCATTATCCGCCTGCTGCTCTTTCGATACCGCCTGTTTAACGGGCTTACTATTTATTTCCGTTAGCCGACCACGAATAATAGGATATAACTGGGTGTTTTCTATCTTATGCTCATTAAACCAGTCAGCGACTTGTTGTTGCTCAGCCAAGGGGATATTAATGGCAAAATAATTAGGGGTTTTGGGTGGTAATTCTTGCTGCCACTGGGTAAGCAAATCTGTTCTGACTACCAAAATAACAGCCATTGCTAACAAAGTTAAACCAAATGCCAGCAACTGTGTTGCTGTGAGTCCAGCCTGTCTTTGCATATGGTTTAAGCTTAATCGGATAGCTAGCGGCCATTGCAATAATTGAATGCGTGAAAATACCATTTTCACTCCCCACTGCAAGCCAAACCAAACCACTAACCCCACGCCAGCTACAGCAATCAATAACCCCAGTGTCATCCACCATTCGCCAGTAAACTGCCAAAGCAGTACAGTTAGTGCAGTAAAAGCCACACCATAAATCAGGTAGGAAGATAAAGGCGGCGGTACTAGCTCCCGCCGAAATACCCGTAATGCACTCACTTGTTGAAGTGAAATAATAGGAGGTAAGGCAAAGCCCAGAATTGCCACCACGCCGGTTAATAAGCCCAAATATGCAGGCCAAAAGCCCGGCAAGGGTAAATCTGCAGGCAACAGCCCTGACATCAAGGCCACAAATGTCCAGTGCAATAGAAAACCAGCCAAGCAACCAATAGCACTCACCACCAATGCTAATATCAACAACTGACCAAGATAGAGTTTGCCAATAAGCGCGCTTTGCCCCCCTAAACAACGCATAATGGCGACTTGGTCGAAATGCCTGGCAGCAAAATGCTTAGCCCCAATAGCCACTGCAACACCTGCCAATAAGACAGCCATTAAAGTCGCTAACCCCAAATAACGTTGTGCTCGATTAATCGCTTTATGTAACGCTGGCCGACCTTCTTTTAAAGTAGTCAGCTTGTCGGTTGGGGTTAATTGAGGCGTTAACCACTGGAGTAGCTGAGTCACTTGAATATCACTTCCTGCCACCAGCCATTTATAACGCACCCGGCTACCAGGTTGGATAATTTCGGCAGCAGCAAGATCTGCTTTATTCATTAATGCCCGGGGCGCCAGGGTATAAAAATCCCCACCACGATCTGACTCATACAACAGTACCTGAGTCACTTTCAACTGAGTTGCCCCCATCTCAATCGTGTCCCCCAGTTGCAGCTTAAGTTGATGGAACAGCCGCCGTTCTAACCAAACTTCTCCAGGCTGTGGTGACTGTTTAACCTTACTCCCTTCTGTGTCCTCCAACTGGGCCCCAGTAGTGAGCCAACCCACTAGTGGATAGGGTGACTCAACCGCCTTAACAGCAGTCAACACCATTTGATCCTGAAAAATCACCACACTGGGAAATTCAATTAGCTCCGTTTGCTTAAGCTGTAACTGCTCTGCTTGTGCTAACCATTCTGTCGGTGCTGTGGCAGATCGCCCAATCAGCAAGTCTCCTCCCAGTAATTCTGCAGATTGGCGATACATGGTTTTTTCCAGCCTATCGACAAAAAAGCCGATTGAGGTGGTTGCTGTCACAGCCACCAATAACGCCAGCATAATGACCCGCAACTCCCCTGAACGCCACTCTCGGCCCAACAATCGTAAGGCCAACTGAGCTAAACTAGCCATGTGCAGCATCTCCTCCCTGTTCATGAGCGATTTGCTCATGCAACTGCCCACCATCCAGGTGCAATTGCCGCTGGCATCGCTCTGCTAGCTGGGTGTCATGGGTCACTAAAATCAAGGTGGTTTGATGTTGCTGGTTCAGCTCAAAAAGCAGCTCAATAATCGTGGCCCCAGTTGCCTGGTCTAAATTACCTGTCGGCTCATCTGCAAATAATACTTTTGGCTCTGCCACAAACGCTCTGGCAATGGCCACTCGCTGTTGTTCTCCACCTGACAACTGCTTCGGGTAGTGATCAAGCCGTGCTTGTAGACCAACTTTTGTCAGCCAGTTAATGGCCGAGTTTTTTGCTTCTTTAACTCCATTCAGCTCTAGCGGTAACATCACGTTTTCCAGAGCTGTTAGTCCTGGTAGTAATTGAAATGACTGAAAAACAAAGCCAACGGTCTGCGCCCTTACTGCTGCCCGCCCATCCTCATCCAAATGGCTGATGGGTTGACCCGCAAGAATCACTTCACCACTGGTCGGCTGATCGAGCCCCGCTAGTATACTTAACAAAGTTGACTTACCTGCCCCTGAAGCGCCTACAATAGCAACACTTTCGCCAGCCTTGATGGCAAGCTGCAAATCTTTCAGAATAGTTAATTGGGTATTACCTGTGGTAACTTTTTTCACTAAATCCACTGCAGAAATCACGACAGGTGTTGGCATGCTATCCTCGCTTATGATTCGTTTACTAAAACCACTCTTCCTACTGATGCTCGTCAGCTTACCCCAATTGGGCCAGGCAAACACCCTCTTAATATTTGGCGACAGTTTAAGTGCAGGGTACGGGCTTAAAGAGCATGAAGGCTGGGCACACTTACTAAAACAACGTATTGCCCAAGACTATCCAACCTACCAAGTTGTTAACGCCAGTATTTCTGGCGAGACCACCACTGGCGGCCTGGCTCGTCTGGAAAAAACATTGGACAAGTTCAAGCCCACAATTGTTCTACTTGAATTAGGAGCAAATGATGGCTTACGAGGACTACCCATACCGCAAATGCAGCGTAACCTGCAAACAATGATTCAACAGATAAAAAAAACAGGCAGTAAAGTGGTATTAATGGAAATGCGCATACCACCTAATTATGGCAAGCGATATACAGAACTATTTCAAAAAAGCTATAGTCAACTTGCAGTACAGGAAGAAATTAAATTAATGCCCTTTTTTCTTAAAGATATAGCGGGACAGCAACAATATTTGCAACAAGACAATTTACACCCAAACGCTAAAGCTCAACCTATTTTGCTAAACACTATTTGGCAATTTATTGATCCATTGCTTAACAAACCATCAACTTAAGCGCACTCTCAATACCAAATCAAAACCTTTATTTATGCTTACTGGCTAAGAGTAAAGTAAAAGGTACTTCCTTTACCTACTTCTGAGGTAAGCCATATATGGCCACCATGATAATCAACGGCTTTCTTACACAAACTCAAGCCTAAGCCACTGCCTTCAACATCTGAATAGTGATGCAAGCGTTGCAGCAACTGAAAAATGCGTTGATGATATTTGGGCTCAATACCCTGGCCATTATCAGCGACTGCAAACTGCCAATTTGTTTCTTGCTTTGTTCCTGTAATAGTAATGCACGGTGACACGTCTTTGTGGCAATATTTAATGGCATTATTAATCAGGTTCTGAAACAATTGTCTTAATATGGCTGGGTTCCCTGTTACTACCCCACAGTTATAAGTAGTAATGGTCGCATTGGTTGACTTTATGTCTTCAGCAAAATCTTTAAGAATATCTTGAATAAGCCGCTCACTATCAACTGTCTCTTTTTTAGAGGCAGTACCTGTAAGCTCTGCATATTCAAGTAAGCCTTGAATCAGCTGCCCCATTCTAACAGCAGTATTATTAACTTTTTCAAAAATCTGCTGACCCTCTTCAGAAATATCATCCCCGATTAATTCTTGTAAAACAGATAACATGCCTGAAATAGTTCTTAAAGGGGCTTTTAAATCATGTGAGGCTGCATGGGCAAAATCACTCAATTCTTTATTTGCATGCATTAACTTTTCTTCTGTTAATTTCAGCTGCGTAATATCAGTATGAGCGCCTAACATTCTAATCGGCTTGCCATGCTGATTCCTTATCGCCATTCCACGACAGCGAATCCATACCGTACTGCCATTTTTATGACGATAACGTACTAATTGGTCATAAGGATAATTAGGATCTGAGCAATGCTTATCCAAGTTAGTAGCCGCAGTTTGCAGATCTCCCTTATCAATAAGGTCTTGCCACTCTGCTGCGAGGTGTTTTTTTTCGGCTGGATCAAAGCCTAAGATTTTCCAGAATTGAGGGCTTATCCATTCATGTTCAGGCTTTTCCAAGTCCCAATACCAGATGCCATCCAGAGCCCCTGCTTGCAAAAACTCAAAAATTGCTGGGTCATTTCTGACAAGCGAGTAAAGTTCTTCCTTAAGATAGTGTTGTTTATTGTTATCTAAACAAGAGTTACTATTATAAGACATCTATTATTCACTAGATCATTATGCAGATATTTAAAGTGTTTTATTTAAAGTAAACAACAAGGCAAGCACGCTTGCTGTTTACTTATAAATAGTTTTTAAATAGCATAACAGTAAAACAATAATATCTCTATGCAATTAACGTATCCGGCTGATTAGAAAACAACTGACTAATAATTTCTATCTCATTCGTTGTATCATAGACTTCATTAAGCATGACATCTTTCAGTACGATTTTTTGCTTAACATCATCATTTGCTGCAGGGCTGATACTTATCTCCGTATCAGTTACATTAAAGTTAAAGTCTAAGTATTGATCCAGTGACTGGGTTGAATCTATTAACAAATCATTAATATTTAATACATCTTCTGCTACATCAAAGCCAACAATAACATCAACTTCTGGTATATTACTAGTCGATTGATCATCTTGACCAAATATAAAGATATCCTGACCACTGCCTGCAATTAAGTAATTATCAACAGCTGTTTCATAGTGATTTTCTTCCAAAACAACGACTCTTAGCGCCTGTTGTGTGACAGAAGTTTGATCAGTTTTTTTCACGATATCAATCGTTAAATCAATATCCACTTTATTTGCGTCAGAATGATTACTAACAAAGTCATTGGCTAGCTTAATAGTCATCGACTGATGATTCCAGTCAGTAATATCAATTTCACTATCACTGACTTCAAGCTGCTGTACACCATCAGATAAAATAGCACCTTGTGGCAATCCTCTCAGCCAAACCTGAACATCGTCTTTATCGGAGGCGTTAGCATACTCAATCGCAAAATCAGGTAAACCAATTTCCTTATTTTCATATCCCGCAACTACACCGCCACCTGTAATTTCTGTTATTTGAAGATCATCTAAAAATGCCCCTCTTCCTTGAACTGAAGGGTCTCCTGTATGACGGATTGTTACTGTTGCAGGCTCACCATCCCCGATCATTGTATACTTAAACAGTTGCCAATTCGTATCTTTGAGATGAGTGCCATCTAACGCAATGGTTTCTATCACTTCATTGTTCCACAACACCTCTATTTCCGTCACACTCTCATTAAAAAACGGTCTGGCGGAATAATAAAAACTGAATTCATAAATACCCCCCTCCTGCGTATTGACGACTCGATTAATCTCAGTAGCACTCGTAACATCAGCAAAATTTGCAAAAGCAGGATATGGTCCGTTTGCTGGCTGCGCACTATTTAACTCAATAAAGTTGGCACCCGAGTGCGCTGAATACCTACCAAAGCCGTATAAATTAGGAATTTCACCTTCTTCATATTCACGCCAAGCTTCTATTTTTTCACCAGACTTAGGAAGCCAACCATCCAAACTATCCACAAAGGTTCCCATAACAGGTTTAAAGCCTTCAATATCAAAGTTGGTAAAAAACATTGATTTACCGACCACACTGCTCAAGCTTATAGTAGGTGCAGTAAATGTAGGCTCTGGCTGCTGCGGTTGTGGCGTAGGCCCTGAACCTGTCGTGGGTTGCTCAGGTTCAACTGAAGGTTCAGGGCTCGGTTCTGAAACCACAGGCCCTGTTGTGTCAGAAGTAGACTGTCCCAGCCCAGGGTTAGGAGTAAGACTTGGCGTAAAACTAAACGGTGGTATGCTTATACTATTATCGCCGTCTATAGCTCCCAGCCCAGTCAGTTCTGGCTCTTTATCTGACAAAACACTAATCAAGTCATAAACTAACCCTTCAGTTTCAAACCCACTGTCAGAAATAGTTTCATGGCCATCACGGTTAACCACAGGAATAACAGAACTTCCTTCATTTCCCTCCCCAGGGCCACTACTGGCAGGAATACCTGCTGCAGTTGCTTCTCCTACAGCAGTCGGGTCTTGTCCTGCGAGTAATGCTTCTTGTAACTTTTCAATATCAAGTTGAGTTGAGTCTAAAATAGCATTATTTTCTGAGCTAGCTGGCAAGCTCCGCTTGGTCTCATAGTTAACATCATTACTAGTTGACTCAGCCTGTTTAATGGTCTGATCTACTGTCTGTAAAGATATCGATTCATTTGAAACTAACAGTTGACTGGTATTGGCTTCCTGATATGTAGGCTTAGCTACAGCTTGCTCTTTCATCGCCTATCTCCTTGGCAATGTTAAAAACGTGTCACTAATGAGGGTAGAAAAACAACTACTGTATGAGGTTATGTTAGCACTTATTACGCTCTACTCTCGGACCAGTAGGTAATAACAAGTAACTCAATCACTTCAATTACTAATTAAGCATCAGGTACTAACTTTCAATATAAAGATAAACTATTATTTTGCTTGGATAGTTTTTGGTAAGCTTGCTGATTCCAACCAATGAGCAATAATCTGGTTTGCAATGGAAATGTAATCACTAATAATAAAAGGCTTAACAATATAGCAACTCGCATTATTGATATAGGACTCTATAATATCCGAATTTGATTCAGATGTAGAAAATACAATAACCGGTATCGACCTAAGCGCTTCATCATTTCTTAAAAACTCTAAAACAGAATTCCCAGACATTTTGGGCATATTTAAGTCTAATAAAATAATGGAAGGTTTTGTTACATCCTTAAACTCACCTTCCTTTTTTAAGTACCTGACGCCTTCAACACCATCATAGGCAACATTAATATTGCAATCTCCATCACAACGCTCAAATGCTATTTTTGCTAATTCAACGTCACATTCATTGTCTTCAATTAGTAATATTTCCAGCACTTTTGACTGACTCATCAACCATATCCTTTAGTTTCTTTGGCATATTAAAGTAAAAAGTTGTACCAATACCTGGTTCGCTTTCAAACCAGATACTTCCCCCATAATAGTTAATAAACTTTTCACATATACTCAAGCCTATTCCTGTTCCAGGATAAACATCTTTTCGATGTATTCGTTGAAATGGAACAAACACCTTATCTTTATAATCAGGGTCAATACCAATCCCATTGTCTGCTACTGAAAATAGCCAAAAACTCTCACAGTTTTCAGCATTTATGCTAATCTCTAGTCTTCTTTTAGGATAAGAAAACTTTAAAGCATTAGTAATCAGGTGTTCAAATATAACTTTAACCAATAGTTTATTAGAGTATATTACAGGCAAACAATTATAACTAATACATGCATCCTTGCTTTTTATCTCAGCATCAATATCTATTAGTAATTGATCTACCAATGTTTGACAGTCAACAAGCTCCACTTCTACTGCTTTTTTCTCAACTCGACAAAAAATAAAGATATCATTAATCATTTTATGCATATTCGCTGCATTGCGCTGAATGACATCTAAAATTTTATTTCCTTGATCATCGAGAACATCCTTATAATCACTAGCCAAAAGGCTTGAAAAAGACATAATTGACCTGACTGGCTCTTGCAAATCATGGGAGCAGATATAAGCAAAAATCTCCAACTCTTTGTTTTTTTTAATCAAACTCTCATTCAATCTTTTTAAAGATTTCTTCTGTTCATAAAGTTCAACATACACTTTTATTTTACTTCTTAAAATATTTGGATTAATCGGCTTAAAAACATAATCCACTGCATTAAGCTCAGCTGCTTGATCAACAAAACAATCGTCTTTACTGATCGCTGTTAAAAATACAATCGGCGTAGAACTGATGCTTTCATACCCCCTCATTAAAGAGGCTACTTCAAAACCATCCATATCAGGCATTTGAACATCTAGCAAAACGACAGCAAACTCATGCCGCAGCATTAAAGAAAGTGCTTTATTTCCACAATCAGCCTCAAGAATATCTGCATTAATAGGCTTTAACACCTTTCTAACTGCAACCAGGTTTTCATGCCTATCATCAACCACTAAAATCTTAGAACGTTCATTATTACGCTCATTCGTTTTATCATCATCACAAAATTTTAATGAAGCTGATAATACACTATTGTTTACCTCATTCCTATCCATCTATCAATTAGCCTTACATATAAGTCACCAGTATTTTCAAATAAAAAATATTTTTATTTAAATTAATCTTTTACGATATATGCTTTGTTTGTGATCTATAACATCAAATTGTCTTTCTATTACAGTACTATGTAAACTCTCACTTTTACCCAGACAAAGAAATCCACCATAGCGAAGGCTGTTAGCTAACAATGTCAATACACTGTTTTTCAACTCATTGTCAAAATAAATTAAAACATTTCTACAACAAATCACATTCATTTCACCAAAAACACTGTCTTTTGCAAGATTATGATATGAAAATGTTATTTTTTTGCTCAAACCACCATCAATCTTACCGAATTTGTAATCGACACTAAAATAATCAAACAAATTAATGTCATTTATCTGTTTACAATTTTCTACTCCTTTCTTTAAGCCTAGTAGAGAATAAACACCTAACCTAGCAGACTCTAATGATTGACTACTAATATCAGTACCATAAATAATAGCTTTATCTAATAAGTTATTTTCTTGTAATAAAATAGCGACCGAATAAGGCTCTTCTCCAGTTGAACAGCCTGGGTGCCATAATTTAAAGTAAGGATATGTGGTGAGTACTGGTACAATATGCTTATAATAGCTGTCAAAAAAATCAGGATCTCGAAAAAATTCAGTAATGCTGATAGTAATAGTTTCTATTAAGTGACAAATAAAACTCTGCTCCCATAACAACCTAGGAATCAGTTCGGATATATGAATAACATTTTGCTTTTTAGTTAAATCACTCAGTCGTCGAATGAGTACATCCTTTGAATAGTGACTAAAATCGTAACCGTAGCATTTTTTTACAGCGTCTAATAAAATATCAAGCTCAATTTTTATTATAGATTTCAAGTTAGCAAACTCTGTTTACTTATTACAATTTATATTTTACAAAATGATTAACGATACTATACCCTTCACGAATGATTTCTAGGCTCATGGGGCCTCGTCACTCGATGGCCGCACCAAAGAACCATTCGTATTGGGTATAGCTTTAGGCAACTGCTTTATTTTTAGACAAAACAACTTTCATTAAAGTTAATAACACATCAATATCAACTGGTTTTGCTAAGTAGTCATTTGCGCCTGCTTGCAAACACTTGTGTCGTTCATCAGGCATTGCCCTCGCAGTTAATGCAATAATGGGTATATCTTTATATATAGGGTTATTTCTAATTTTTTCGATTGTTTCATAACCATCCATCACTGGCATCATAATATCCGTTACTATTAAATCAATACCTACTGTCTTATCTAATTGATCCAATGCCATTTTACCATTATCCGCAATAAGTACTTCCATACCATGTTTTTTAAGCTGCTTTGACATAGCAAAAATATTACGCATGTCATCATCTACTAGTAATACTTTTTTTGATTCAAGTATTTTTTTAGGGTTATGTTGATCTATAAGAATATGATGTTGCTCTTCACTTAAGCTTGATGCAACACTATGCAAAAAAAGCATAACTTCATCCATTAACCGCTCTGGTGAGTGTGCACCTTTAATTATGATCGATCCGGTGTACTCCTCTAGTCTCATACTTTCTTCTTTACTTAACTGTCTTGCTGTATAGACAATAACAGGTGGAACTTGACAACTAGCATCTATATTAATACTTTTATCAGCTATTTCTAACCAATCAAATCCTGTCATATCCGGCAACTGTAAATCAAGAATAATACAGTCAAAGTGTTTTTCTTTGAGCTTATTGAGCCCTGCTTCACCTTCACTCACAGTAGTAACTTCTAACTCTTTAGTCGCCAGTAGTTTGTAGATAGCTGCTTGAGTGTTCTTATCATCTTCTATAACCAATATATTCTTAATTGAATTCTGATTTACATTCGACACTTTCGCTAACATCGACTCCATCTGGTCTATATTAATCGGCTTAGTTAGATAGCCAATCGCCCCTTTTTTTAGCGTATCTTGAATTTTGTCATTACTTGCCGAAAGAATATGCACAGGAATATGTCTGGTTTTCAAATCCGCTTTAAGCTGTTCTAATACTTTAAGTCCGTCAATATCAGGCAGCATTAAGTCAAGAATAACTACAGATGGCATATATTTCTGTACCATTAATAATGCTTCTTTGCCAGTAGTCGCTGTTAATATGTGATATCCCCTGTTACTTATAAACTTGCTCAAATTGCCTGCAAATCGTATGTCATCTTCCACAATTAATATGGTATTCGAAACATTATTTAGTGGCTTGGCTACTGCTTTATCACGACTAGTTGACGGTAATGCATCAACCGTCGCATGTAGCGGTGAAAGTGATGGCTTTGGGTTGTTTTCTTCTACTGTTAAAATAGTTTCTGAGGTAGTTTCATTAGATGTTTGCAATGGTAATAGTAAAGTAAAGGTACTACCTACACCTTTCACACTTTTTACTTTTATCTCACCATCTAATAACTTGGCAAGCTTCAATGATATAGCTAAACCTAACCCTGTGCCTCCATATTTACGATCAATAGAGCCATCCTCTTGCTTGAAAGCTTCAAATATATCTTTGTGTGCTTTTTGGTCAACCCCAATGCCTGTATCAATTACAGCAAAAGCTATCATGTTTGACTTTGAAATACTGACTTTGAGTTTTACACAACCTTTTGATGTAAACTTCAATGCATTAGATAATAAGTTTTTTAATATCTGCTCTAAGCGTTGAACATCAGTAAATAGGATTTCTGGTACATCTTGATCAATTTCAGACTTAAGGGCTATATTTTTTTCTGCTGCTAATGGTAAAAACAGTCTAATTAGTTTTTGCACAATACCCGCAATATTTTCATTATTTTTAATTATACTAATTTTTCTAGCTTCTATTTTTGAAAAATCTAAAACATCATTAATTAAATTTAACAACTCCACTCCACCACTGTAAATCATAGCGGCTTCTTCAACTTGAGATTCTGTCAGGTTTCCATCTTCATTATCTTGAAAGGACTTAGCTAAAATTAACAAACTATTCAGTGGAGTACGTAGTTCATGACTCATATTAGCCAAAAATTCAGATTTATATTGACTAACCTGTTCTACTTCCTCCATTTTTCTCTTAATTTCCTCTGTATTTTTTGCCAGTTGTTCTTTTTGTGTTTCGAGTTTTTTATTCTTTTCTTCTATCGATACATTTGTCGTTTCTAACTCAGCTGTTTTAGCTGTCAGCTCATCTTGAGACTCTTCTAACTCTTTAGTTTTAATAGCTAATTCATCATTAGATACCTTAAGTTCTTCTTGCTGTAGGTTGCTATCTTCTAGCATTCTAGCAATTTCATCACGCGCTTCAGCACTTAGCAGTGTCATACCAATTGTTTCAGCTGTCTGTTCTAACAATAACTCTGCTTTTTTCGACAAAGGTGCTAATGTTGCCAATTCAATTAGTGCAACAATTTTTCTCTCTGCAACTATAGGTGCAATCAATCTATTAGTAGGCCTTGCTTCTCCCAAACCTGAATGAGTAAAAAAATAATTATCGGGCAAGTGGTTATCAATTTTAACTATACCTTCTTCTAATACTGTCGCTAATATAGAGTCACCAGACTCTATATATTTTTTAGCTTTTGAATTACCTTTGATTGCGTAGCCTTCCAATAAAACTAAGCTGTTATTTTCACATAATCGATAAAATGCACCTAATGACGCGCCAATATAAGTAGCAAGGCATTGTAAAGAACTGTATGCTACTTCATTAGGTGTTAGTTTACCTCTTATTTTCGTTGCTAGTTCCAAATGTCCATTACGAAGCCACTCTTGCTCAAGAATTTGCGTTATTAGCTTATTAAAACTGTTTGCAAGCACCCCAATTTCATCTCGCCTATCTAGCGTCAACTTTTTATCAGCATCAGAATAATCAGGGAATTTCTCAGTTATTGCGGTTATTCTTGTCAATGGTTTAGTGATAAGCTTAGAAAATAATATTGCTATGGCAGCGGCAATTATAATAAGCACGACAGAAAACAACATATTTTTTTTCTGTAGCGCATTAACTTCATGTAATAATACATTTTTTTCAGCTGATAGACCAATACCTAGCAGGCGGTTAGAGTCTAAAGAATCAAATGGAAGCGCAATATAAGATAAAATTCTACCATCTACTGTTTCTGCCAACAATTTACGTTTACTGCCTTCTACCACCTGATGACTTTTCGGAAACTCATCTTGTATAGTGACTTTTTGTGTTGTAAAGCCTAATATATGTTTGCGCTGTGGATGCCACAAATACTCACCATAAGTATTCGTCACAAACAACTCTCGCTTATTATTTACTTGCTGGCTTAACTCTGATAGTAATTCAGACATATTTAAGTTAATGATAATCACACCAACAAATTCATCATTTTTATTATAAGTAGGTTGTGCAACTCTTAGCACATGGGTAATAGGCCTCACTATTTGACCAAACTCACGATTTGGTTCTATTTCTGACAAATAGATTTTACCTGCATCTATACTAATTGCTTCATTAAAATAACTTTCACCTGCAATCCCCTGCAGTTTGTTCTCTGAGGTCCTTATAATTATTGGGCCTTTTCTGTCAAGCCGGAGAAGCTCTTTACCCATTGCATCAACATAGCGAACTTTACTGTATACGGGATTTTGCTGCAGTAGTGTTCTAAAATCTTTTGCTAACTCATCAAGGTGATCATGACTAGCACTTTCTAAAACTGAAAGTAAAGTGGGTTTATCATGTAACCGCTGAACACTGTCTTTTAATTCAATAATGGCTTTTTGAATAGGGGCACGAAGTAACCTAGCTTCTTCTTCCAGTTCTTCAATTTCTTCTTTTACTAAAATATTCTGGGTGTTGTAAAAATAAACACGATCAGTTATAAAAGAAGTTAACCCAACTAAAAAAATAGCCATAGCCATAAACTTAGTGCTGATTTTTGGGGAAACGAGCATTGTTATACATCCATATATAACTGTTTAGGCATATATAATTGTTCAGAGTCTGGCACAAATAACCAATAGGTTTAACAAAAGCTTCATATACCACACTCAAACCAAAGTAAAAAACCACTACCTGTAGTATAGTTACCAACAAAAACTATAGCTATTGCTGAGCCTGTTCATATTGTTATCGTTTTTTCCATAGTTAGTCTTAAGGTTCCCTTAATAAACCAGTCAATACGTTAGCTAAAATAATCAGTAGCATAGCTCTATTCTTTAAACAACTGGATTAAGCCACAGAGCTTTATAGAGGAACATGAACAAACAGCTCGTATTAAACACTATCGTTTTCTCAGCAGCTACTCTTAGTTTACTACTTGGGATAGTGGTACTTATAGGTTGGCACACCAAAACGGTAATGCTGATCCAGCTGTTACCAACACTTGTCCCTATGCAATATAATACCGCATTAGGCTTTATACTCTGTGGCATAGCGTTATACTTTGTTTCCAAAAATAGTTTGCTTATGGGAACCATCACTGGTGGAATAGCAGGCATCATTGGGTTCTTGACGCTGATTCAGTATATTTTTGGCACCGATATTGGCTTAGATGAATTATTTATTACTCATTATATTACAGTTGAAACCTCTCACCCGGGACGCATGGCACCCAATACAGCTATTTGCTTTTCTCTTTTTGCAGTTGCTTGCATTTTATACACCTTGAATATTCGAAAAATTCAGTTAAGTGGAGTACTCACTACCATTATATTTAGTTTAGGCTTCACTGCACTGATTGGTTATCTAATTGACATAAAGATAGCCTACAGTTGGGGAAAATATACGCAAATGGCAGTGCATACGGCAGTAGGCTTCATGCTCCTTGGAATAGGATTCACGGCTCTTAGCTGGTTAAGAGAATTTGCCTATAATGACCAAGCAGCAGTAAAAATACCTCCATTAATGACTGGTTATGCAGTCGCATTAGCTATTGCTCTTTTCTTTATCGACTTAAACCTACCATTAGGTGTTGCAGCGGCTGTCATTTACATATTGCTGGTTCTTTACAGTTGGTTTATTCCATCCCACCAAGCTACTTATATACTTGCACTAGTCGCATCAACACTATTGATTTTTGGTTACTTTTTTTCTCAACCAGGTAGCCCAACATGGATAGTGGTTATTAATCGATGCTTAGCCTTCATGGCTATCTGGGTAACCGCGTATTTACTCATAAAGATAAAGCTTAAAGAAGTTGAACTAAAAGCACGTAATCATGAATTGGAGCAATTTGCTTATATTGCATCCCACGATTTACAAGAACCATTACGTACTATCATGAGCTACAGCGAGTTAATCACTACTAGATACAACAAAATTCTCGATGAGACAGGTAAAAAAAGTTTGGATTTCATTGCACAATCCAGCAACCATATGAGTATGCTGATAAAAGGCTTGTTGGACTATTCACGTATCGGTTTTAACAAAAAGCCAAGCTTAGTCAACTGTAATACTTTACTTGAATCCATACAGGATGACCTGCATCCAGTTATTCAAATAGCCAGTGCCACTCTTGAAGTAAGCGAATTACCCACAATAAAAGGCTATCCGGCTGAGTTACAGATGTTATTTGAGAGTCTAATTAGTAATGCGATTAAGTTTCGCAGACATAGTGTTCAGCCTAAAGTAAAAGTATTCGCTTACAAGGAAAACAACTGTTGGAAATTTATCGTTCAAGATAATGGTATTGGTATCGAAGACAACGTAAAAAATAAAATTTTTGTTATCTTTCAACGCCTTCATAAAAGAAATGAATATGAAGGAATAGGTATAGGTTTAGCTTGTTGCAAAAAAGTTGTAGACTTACATAAAGGTCAGATTTGGGTTGATTCAAATCCTGACAAAGGCAGTAGTTTTTCTTTCACAATACCAAACTGAAATAGAAATATGGATAAAATATTACAAAAAATATTACTTATTGATGACAATGAAGCAGATAATTTTTTGCATCATCTAATAATAAAAAAAGCAAATATCACAGAAAACGTTATTGCAATGACCTCTGCCATTGATGCTTTAGACTACCTAAGGTCAACGAATGAGGGGAGCCATCCTCAACCTTGTCTTATTTTTCTTGACATCAATATGCCAAGGATGAATGGTTGGGAGTTTTTAGAAGAATATGAAAAGCTGTCTCCAGATCAAAAAGCAAAAGTAGTGATAGTTATGTTAACAACATCACTTAATCCAGATGACAAAGAGAAAGCTAACACAATAAATGAGGTGACGGGTTTCTATACGAAACCTCTTACTCAATCAGTATTGGACCGGATCATTAAGCAATATTTCCTCTAAAATACCTAATTAATAAAATATTACAAGCATTGTAACACACTTAAAATATAATATATTTACCTTCTTTTTTTATTACTTTAAAACAGGTATCAAGACTGTGATTTTATATAGACAAGCTGTTTTCTTAGCCACAATATTCTATCAGGCATTTAAAATCGGCTAATCTAATCAGATATTCGGGCTGATTAAATAAGCATTTGTTTACGCTCTCCCCCCACTTATTCCCATTTACTTCTTCAACCTTACTCAAATTACAACTACACTACCTAATATGCCTATAGAATAATAATTACTATCGTCTTTCAAAACATATCAATCAACCATGGATGGGCTGTAATGTTTGACAATAATTTTCCATCATGCAATCACAATTTTTTATTATACAATAAAGATAAAGCCACTCACTATATCCATATCACCATCATTCACTTATATTAAACCCGTCCAAACGTGAACCCTACGGAAGGGGTTATATTAAAGCATGAACAGTGACGAATATACCAGAACAATCTATTCAATCGCTCATGACTTAAGTGCTCCATTACGAGGATTAGATGGCTTTTCAACTATTTTGTTAGAGACCTATCAAGACCAGCTTGATGAACAAGGTATTAAATTGCTTTTAATATTAAAAGAAAACGCTGTTAAAGCACAAGCAATGCTTAATAGTATTGTTAGCTATTCTCAAATTACATCAACTACCTATCCGCTTGTGGAAATCAACCTAAATCAGCTAATAGATCAAATATTAACAAAAAATAATTACTTTAATCATCACTATTCAAATCAACCAACACCCAGTTTAAAAATAGCTAATTTACCTACTATTAAAGGATCAGACGAACTGTGGGATAAGCTACTATCAGCTCTCCTTGATAATGCATTTAAGTTTCAGCACAAAGATAAAATACCCACTATTGAAGTGTCAACTACCCAGGAAAAAAATAGCTGGTCATTACTTATTGCCGATAACGGTATTGGCATTAAAGAACAAAATTATGACATTGTTACACGTATGTTTTCTCGATTACACAGTGAAAAGGAATACCCAGGTGATGGCATGGGTTTGGCCTATTGTCAGCAAATTATCAACCTATATGATGGTTCTATTACGTTTGATCAATCAGCGCTTGGTGGATTACTTGTAACTTGCACCTTTCCTAACCGATTTTTAGCCTAACAACCTAATAAGTAGAGGGGGCTATGAAAGAGTTTATCGTAAATTGTTATGAACCAAATAGTAAAATACTAATGGTTGAGGATAATCCAAGCGATGCTTTGTTATTCAAAACGATGATTGAGAGGGCTTCTAACAATTATATATCAATTGATACTGTCGATACATATGCTGAAACCCTTGAGAAACTCGATAATAACCATTACACGGCAATTCTATTGGATTTACATTTACCTGATATCGATAGTTTCGAAAGCCCTATCAAAGCGATTGAACAACTTTCACCCGAATTACCCGTGGTTATACTCACAGGCTCAGCAGATCACTCTTTACCATTAAAACTGATTCGCCTCGGTGTTCAGGATTATCTCTGTAAAAATGAAGTGACCCCATCTATTCTGATGCGATCATTAAGGTATGCCAAAGAACGCAAAGAAATTCAATTAGAACTAAAAAAAGCGTTAAAAAATCAGGCAAATCAAAATGAGCTGTTAAAATCGATTGTTAGAAAAGACTCTTTAACAAACTTACCAAACCGTATATATTTCTTTGATTTCTGTAAACGTGCGCTTAACTTAGCAAAACGCCAAAATACAGTCATGGCAGTTTTATATTTTGATATCAATGGTTTTAAATGTATTAACGACACTTATGGACATAGTGCTGGTGACCAGATTTTGAAAGAGCTTGGGATTAGAGTAACCAAAGCACTTAGAAAAGAGGATATGTTATTCAGGCTTAGCGGCGATGAGTTTGCCATTATTGCCGAACACTTACATGCTGAAGTACAAGCTTATCCTATCGCCAAACGAGTCAATGAAGCGATTTCTGCTCTCCCTATTAAAATTGGTCAATATAATATTGATGTTAGCATTAGTATTGGTATTGCTGTTTACCCTGACAGTCAAACGGTTCAAGAGCTGGTTAAACATGCCGATATTGCTATGTATGAAGCCAAACACAACAGTGATCATTTTGCTTGTTTTTACAGTAAAAGGCTTGATAACTTAAATAATAGAAATATAAAAATTGCTAACTTACTTCCATCAGGTCTGCGAAGAAAAGAATTTTCAGTTGTATACCAGCCAATCATCAATTGTTTAACAGGTGATTGCTCTGGTGTTGAAGCATTAATTCGGTGGAATAACAACGAGTTAGGGGATATTCCACCAGAAGAGTTTATTAACATTGCTGAAAACTCAATTTATGGCAGTACACTGTGTTGCTATGTTATACGAGAGGCGTCTAAACTTATTAAACAACTGAATGGTAAATACCTACCCTTTATTAGTGTTGCCATTAATGTCGCTGCCCGCCAGTTTACAAACCCAACGTTTTTTAATAATCTTATTAATACGATAAAAGAAGTCAACTTGCCTCCAGAAATGCTATGTATTGAAATTACTGAACGTCAGGTTATTCAGAACCTTAAAGTATGTGAGGTAACATTAACCAAGCTTAAAAAGTATGGTATCCAAATTGCGCTAGATGACTATGGCACTGGTTTTTCATCTATTACCCACTTAAAGAACTTACCGTTTGATAAAATCAAAATCGATAGAAGCTTAATTAGCAATTTACATAAAGACGCCAAAAATTTTGCCTTAACCGACGCTATTATCTCTATGGCAAGACATTTAGATTTAACCGTTGTCGCAGAAGGAGTAGAACACCAAGAAGAGCTTGAAACACTAATAAAAATCGGCTGTGATGAAGTTCAAGGCTTTTTCTTGAGCAAGCCTATTACAGCACATAACTTAAAAGAAACTTTTGCCGATATTGGTACTGAAAAAAAACAAAATAAAGAACAAGTAAATGGTTTTTAGCTTTTTGAAAGAAGCTTATACTTCGCCCTACATTTGTCTAAAAATAATTCAAGACAAGCAGACACTAGACATAAAAAAGGCTTCTATTGTCATGCACAAGAAGCCTTTTATTTATTTTTACATTATAAGTAGCTGGTATTTGCGACTCACTTAATTAGTGAGCATGACCATGCTCTAGCTCTTCTTCTGTAGCATCGCGCACATCAACCACTTTACCTTCAAAATGTAAGGTTACACCTGCTAAGGGGTGATTGGCATCAACCGATGCTTCATCATTCTCTATCGCAGTAATAACCACTGGAATATCACCTTGTTCTGTTTGAGCGGTAAAACGCATCCCTACTTCTAACTTTTCTGGCTCTGGAAACGTGGCCAATGGCACTTGCTGTACCAGTTGCTCCATCCGCTCTCCATAAGCATCTTCTGGCTTAACCGTTACCTGAAAGCCATCACCTGCTACCTTGCCTACTAATTCTTGCTCTAAGCCAGGAATAATGTTGCCAAACCCGTGAAGGTAAGCAAGAGGCTGGCCTTCTGCAGACTGGTCAATTACTGTGCCATCATCATCCTTTAACGTATATTCAATGCTCACTACACACTTGTCACCAATCAACATAGTTATTCCTCAGTTATTCATAAGATTCACTGGTCATGCATTGTCAGCTGTCTTAATTGACATTCTTTCTTATACCAAACACTCATATATCAAACGTTCTTACACTTGGCCTTATAAAAAATGTCTAATAAACACCGGACTACCGCAAACCCCAGGGTTTTACAGCAGGTCGAGGGATTTTATGAAGACAAAAGGAAGTCAAGGATAGGGACCAGTGAGTTACTTATGACACCATAAAAGCCTTTCCGCTCAATAGCTAGTCTAACAGATATTAGATAATTCTCAATTTCAGGCTTGTATTGGGCAATAATCAAACAATTACTACAGGTATCCAATGAATTAAATTTACCCGACCAGTTGCTTTTTGTTTATACAGCACTATTGTGTGCATAGTTTGTTTCAGCCACTCTTCTATAGGAGTCTAATTTTCACATCGTGATAAAAATATAGCGGATTAAAATAATATAAAATTATTTGTATATTAGCTAAATTTAGCTGCCCTACTTACACAGAATTAAAGATCAATCATTTCAAAATACTCAATCAATAATCACGCCTTTATTAAATTTATTTAACACTTGATAAATTTCATTTAAGTAAGTTGAACGGCCTCATATAGCTAAAAATCTATAATCTGGCATAATACTACACATGACATATTCTCTCGACTTCAGACAGCACGTTTTTAAGT